>NZ_JBFBIV010000046.1:0-70050 GCF_040702025.1 Streptomyces sp. NPDC088194
GCCGGCCGGGCCCTTCCCGACCGCCGGCGGGCGCAAGGACCCCTGGATCGTGGGAGATTGCGCGCCCCCTTGACGCCGGCCGGCGGCCGCCCCGGGTCTACCGCCGTCCCACCACGGCGAACCCCAGCAGCAGGACGAAGCCGTCCCGCGCCACGAAGTTCTGCCAGGCGGTCATCGCCCGCAGATACGCGGTCAGGCTGAGCGCGCCCCGCTCGACCAGCGGCAGCAGCCGCTCGGGGGAGAGCTGCGGCGCCAGGGCGTCCAGCCCCACTTCGTCGCTGGTGTAGGCGAACGGCTGCACGGTCACGTCCGTGAACCCGGCGTCCCTGAGGATGCGGGGCAGTCGCCTGGCGATCAGCCGGTCCCCGCCGTCCGCGGACTGCGCGGCGCCGAGGGCGCGGTACGCCTCTTCCGAGAAGCCGGACAGATCGGGCTCCGCCGTCCCCCACAGTCCGGCATCGACGTCGATCACGGCAAGGTGCCCGCCGGGCCGCAGCACCCGGCGCAGTTCCCGGGCGACGCCGATCGGCTCCGGCAGGTGCTGGAAGACGTACCGGGAGAGCACCAGGTCGAACGTCTCGTCCGCGAACGGGGTGTCGCCGACGTCGCCCAGGAACAGTTCCGGTTCCGGTCCGCCCGTCCCGCGGGCACCCGCCCGCTCCAGGAGTCCGGGGTGCGCGTCCAGTCCGACGACCCGGGTCCCCGGCAGCGCGGCACTCAACTCGGCGGTCACCGCGCCGTTTCCGCAGCCCGCGTCCAGCACCGCCCCACCGCCGGAAGGCGCCAGGGGCCGCAGGATGCGCCACTCGTGGGCCCAGGTCAGCGCGGCCTGGTGGTCCAGCCGCGTGACCTCCTGCTCGAAGCCGCCCAGCTCCTCTTCGGGGCGGTAGCTGCGAGCGGCCGGTCCCACCTGCTGTGCCGCGTCATCCATGGCGCCGCTCCACCTGCATCAGCAGGCCGTCACGCGGCCGCAGGGTCACCAGCGCTTCGGGCACGACCGTGGTGCCGGGCGCCTGGGTCAGCCGGAGCCGTTGCAGGACGACCGTCAGCACGAGCATCGCCTCGGTCGTGGCGAACGCCTGCCCGATGCAGACCCGGGGACCCCCGCCGAACGGCAGGTACGAGTGGCCCGCGCGGGCATGCTGCTGCTCGGCCTCGAACCGCTCCGGCCGGTACTCCTCCGGCGCCTCCCAGTGGTCCGGATGCCGGTGCAGCGTCCAGGGGCTGACGCACACCAGCGTGCCGGCGGGGATACGGAGCCCGCCGAGCGTGTCCTCCTCCACCGCGAGCCGGGAGATCAGCCACACCGGCGGGAACAGACGGATGGCCTCGTCGAGGCACTGCCTGGTGTAGACCAGTCCGGACAGGTCCGCGGCGGTCGGCAGCCGTGTACCCACCACCCGGTCGATCTCCTCCCGGACCCGCGCCGCGTGCTCGGGGTGCCGGTCGAGGAGGTGGAGCGTCCAGCTGAGGGCCTTGGCGGTCGTCTCGTGACCGGCCATCACCATGGTCAGGACCTGGTCGTGCAACTCCTGGTCGGAGAAGGCGTTGGCGTGCTCGTCCCGGGCGCCCAGCATCGCGTCCAGCAGGTCCCCGGGGTGCTCGTCGGGGCCGGTCAGCCGCCGGGCACCGATCATGGTGCCGACCACCCGGTCCAGGAAGCCCTTCGCGCCCGTGTACGCCCGGAGCCGGGCCCGGAAGTCCGCGTCCTGGGGCGGGGTCCCGTCGAAGTGGCCGATGAACCGGTTGATGTCGTCGACGGCCTGCCCGAACCCGCGCCCGGCCGCGGTCAGTTCGGAGCCGAGCAGCGCGGAGGCCACCACCCGCAGCGTCAGCGCCGTGAAGTCGTGGTCCACGCGAACGGCCTCGCCCCGGTCGGCCGCCTCGCCCCAGGCGGTGGCCAGATCGACGGCCGCCTCGACCATCAGGCCGTCGAACGACTCGACCGCCACGCGGCGGAAGGACGGCGCGGACAGCCGCCGCTGGCGTTCCCACTGCGCGCCGTTGCTGGTGAGCAGCCCCTTTCCGAGCAGGGGGGTCAGCATGAAGTCGTCCGGCGTGCCGGCCTTGGTGTAGTTGGTGTAGTTGTCCTTGAGAATGTGCTGGACGAGTTCGGGCGAGTTGGCGAACCACACGTTCTGGCCGCGGGTGCGATGGCTGCACAGGTCGCCGTACTCGCTGACCAGGTCCTGCAGAAAGGCGAGCGGGTCCGCGCGGATGCCGGCCAGCTCCAGGTCCTCTGCCGGTCCTGGGGGACGATCGTCGGAGCCGGCTGCCGGGATGACGCCGGACGTGGAGGGGCGGGGCATGACAAATCTCCTTCGGAACGGGCAGGTCGGGGATCACGCGCCCGGCACGACCGGCCACCGGCCACGGCACCGGGCGGTGCCGGGCGCCGGCATGACGGCTCGGAGGCCGCATGCCGGCGCCCGTCGCACCGGCGGGCCGGGCCGGCGGGGCCGGGCAGGCCGCAGGTGGCAGCGGGTCAGGACATCTGCCGCTGGACGAGGCGGTAGAACATGCCGTCCTTGTCCTGAAGCAGCTCGTCCGGGCTGCCGGACTGCACGAGCCGGCCGGCGTCCAGGACCAGCACCCGGTCGGCCCGCATCACCGTCGACAGCCGGTGGGCGATCACGATGCGGCTCGCGTTCAGCCGCCGCATGCTCTGGGTGACGATCTCCTGCGTACGGTTGTCCAGCGCGCTGGTGGCCTCGTCGAAGAAGAGGATGCGGGGCCGGCCGATCAGCGCACGGGCGATCATGAGCCGCTGTCGCTGGCCGGCCGACAGCGTCGTCGCCCCTTCGGACAGGACGGTGTGCATGCCCATCGGCATCCGTCCGAGGTCCTCGTCGAGGCCGGCCATCTCGGCGGCCTCCCAGGCTTCGTCGAGCGAGTAGTTGCCCATGCCGCAGATGTTGGACAGGATGCTGCCGGCGAACAGCTGCCCGTTCTGCAGCACGACACCGCACTGCCGGCGGACGGCCGTCACGTCGAGCGAGGACAGGTCCATGCCGTCGTAGAGGACCGCTCCGGTGGTGGGCTCGTCGAAACCGATCAGCAGCCGCAGCAGCGTCGACTTCCCGCACCCCGTCGGACCGACGATGGCGACGAACTCCCCGGGCCGGGCCTGGAAGCTGACATCGTGCAGCACCGGCGGCGTGTCGTCGTGGTAGCGGAAACTGACGTTGCTGACCTCGATCTCGCCGTAGAGGTCGCCGGGCGACTCCTTGGCCGCCGACACCTCCGGCACCTCGGAGATCACCGGTTGCAGGCCGTCGAAGAGCGGTCCCACGGCCGATGCCATGGTGACGCTTCCGGTGATCTGGATGCAGGCCGCCAGCATCATGCCGTAGGCGCTGTTGAAGGTCAGGAACCCGCTGGTGGACAGCTGGTGGCTGGCCGGGCCGCCGACAAGCGCGAACAGCAGCAACGAGCACACCAGCAGATAGCCGGAGTTGAAGATCGTGACCACGTTCTGCAGGCGGCGGGCACGGGAGGACAGCCGCCTCGATCCGGCGAATCCCAGCGCCCAGTGGGAGAACGCCCGGTCCTCCGCCACGGCGACGCGCAGCTTGGACAGGCCGCCGAGCATCTGGAAGAGGATGCCGGCCAACTTGTGGTCGTGCTCGGTCAGCAGCTTCTGCCACTTGGTCTGCTTGATCCCCACGATCAGGCAGACCAGGCCGCCGCCGAGTGCCAGGGTCAGCGCCATCAGGGCCAGCGGGACGCTGTAGAAGAACAGCAGGCTCATGTTGGTGATGAACATCAGGCAGCCCAGCACCACTTGGGTGGTGATGCCGGACAGCACGTCCCGGATGGTGCTGATGCCCATCGCGGAGTTGCTCAACTCGCCGGTGGAGGTCTTGTTGAAGAAGGAGGTGGGAAGCCGCAACAGCCGGTCCCACACCGCGGCTTGGGCCCGCGCCTCGAAGCGCCCCTCCAGCCGGAGCAACGACAGGTTCTGTACCGCCGACAGGACCGCCGAGAGCAGGGCCGCGGCGAACAGCACCACGCACACCTGCGTCAGGGGCCCCCGGTCCGCATGGGGCACCAGGACGCCGAGCACCTTACCGGTGAGCACCGGGACCAGCAGGCCCAGCAGCGCCGCGCCCAGTCCGAGCCCGATCATCATCGCCGCGTCGCGGGCGCTGCCGCGCAGCCCGAAGCGGATCAAAGCGTTCCGGTCCAGGGGTTCGTCCGGCAGCGGCGGGTAGAACATCCACGCGATCGGCTCCAACCGGGCGGCGTAGGAGCGGCCGACCCTCGTGGTCCTGCCGCCCGGCTCGCGGACCTGGTACCGGCCACGGTGCCAGATCAGTGCCACCGGGGTGCGCTTGCTGACGTTGATGTCTGAGGGGCCGCCCGGCCCTTCGGTGGCATCCGAACCGAGGTGGGCGAAGAGCGGCCCCAGGTCGGTTTTCCACCAGTCGCCGTCCAGGCGGACCTCGCGGGTGCGGAAGCGCGAGGACACCGCGATCCGTTCCACGGGGCCCAGCCGGGAGTCGGATGCCTCCGACGTGGAGGTGCGGGTGACCTCGACGCCCGAGGCGTGCCCGACGACGCGGGCCACCGCCAGATAGGTGTCCTGGTCGGCCGGGTCGAAGTCGCCGCTCCCCGACAGGCGGAACGGGTCGAGCACCGATGCCAGAGCCTGCGAGGAACGCTGGAGCGTCTCGGCGTCCAGCCTCCGCCGCTGGTTCATCTCCCGGCGGGCCGTGGACCGCCGGCTGTGCATCCGATCGGTCAACCGGCGCATGAGAAGGCGCTGCTGGGACAGCACCTCCTCGGCGAAGCCCGGGTCTGCCATGACCTCCGGGGTGCGCAGTACGCCCACCGTCGCGCCGTCCGCGGAGCGCACCCAGTCCGACTCGGTGACCAGGAACCGCTTGGTGACGCCCCGGCCGGGCCAGCCCATGGTGGCGAACGGGTCATGGGCGGGCGGTGCGGACTGCGCGGGGGGCTGTGCGGGGGCGGGAGCCGGGGCAGGGGCAGGGGCGGGCCGGGCGGACCCGCCGGACTCGTCGAAGTCGGTCAGCGCCAGTGCGACGGAACCGCGGATCACCTCGATCCACACCACACCGTCGACCGAGCGCGCCATGGCACCGGGCGGCAGCAGGGCGCGGCGCGACCCGTCGGCGTTGTCCGTCTCCAGCGGGACGAACTCCCGCGGCGGCAGTTCGGTCCGCACCGCGTCGGCCAGTGCCACGAACCCGGCGTCCAGTCCGTCCGCCAGCAGCTTCGCCAGCCGGCTCGCCGGCGCGCCGGCACCGTATCCGACCCGCGGGAGCGCGACGTTGAGCGCCTCGCCCAGCGTGCAGGACTGCACGGCGCCCCCGGGCAGCGGTTTGCCGACCAGGGTCGGCCCGTCCAGCCGGGCGCCGCACAGTACGCTGCCGGTCCCGACCCGGCACAGGAAGGTCCAGCGTCCGCCCTCCTCCTCGCTGGCGGCGAAGAGGTCGAGCATGCCCTCGGTGACGAACCAGATGCGCCCGGGGTCGGCCAGCGCGAAGACGCCGTCGGTCCGGGGGCTGAGGACCGTTGCGAGCTCGGACAGATCCATCGCGTCCGGGCCGTAGTTGATCGAGAAGTGGGATGTGCTCACGGCTTCACTGCTCCCGGATCAGGTCGGCGTACAGTCCCTCTGCCTTGACAAGGGCGTGGTGCGTGCCGCGCTGCACGACCCGGCCGTGATCGAGCACGAGGATCTCGTCGCTGTCCCGGATCGTCGACAGCCGGTGGGCGATGATCACGCAAGCGCAGCCGAGCCGGCGGAGGTTGTCGTCGATGCGTTTCTCGGTCTCCGCGTCGAGGGCGCTCGTGGCCTCGTCGAGCACCATGACGCTGGGCCCGCGCACCAGGGCGCGGGCGATCTCCAGACGCTGCCGCTGACCGCCCGAGAAGTTGGTGCCGCCCTCGGAGACAAGGCTGTTGAGGGTGCCCGGCCGGGAGGCCACGACGTCGTAGACGGCCGCGTCGCGCAGCGCCGCGACGATCCTCTCGTCGGGGATGGAGGTGTCCCACAAGGTGACGTTCTCCCGGACGGTTCCCTCGAAGAGGAAGATGTCCTGGTCGACGAAGGCCACCGAGTTGCCGAGGGTGTCACGGGTGTAGGTCCGGCGTTCCCGGCCGTCGAAGAGGATCTGACCGGACCGCGGCTCGTACAGGCCGGCGATGAGCCGGCTCACCGTGGACTTTCCGCTGCCCGAGCCGCCCACCAGCGCCACCCGCTGGCCGGGCAGCACGGTCAGGTCGAAGTCGCGCAGCAGCGGTTCGCCCAACGGGCTGTAGCCGAAGGTGACATCGATCATCTTCACGCTGGCCACGCTGGTGGGCCGACGGGAGGACTTGCGGGAGGCGGGCCGGCCCGTGCCGGGCTGCCCGTGCGGGTCCTGCGGCACCGGTGGCTGGCCGGGCGCGCCGGCCGGCGCGGCGGCCGAGCCGGTGTCGATCACCTTGTTGGTGAAGTCGGAGGCCAGCGGGAACCGTTCGATGTCCTTGAGCCGGTTGATGTCGGCGGCCACGTCCTGCACCCGCGGCCCCAGGTTGCTCAACTGGGAGACGGGGCGGGTGAAGTTCGTCACCAGCGTCTGGAAGGCGACCAGCAGACCGATCGAGATGTGCCCGTCGATCGCCTTGGTCCCGCCGATCAGCAGGATGCAGCCGCTGTCCACCGCCGCCAGGAACGGTGGTACGACGGCGAGCAGCGCGGTGGGAGTGCCCAGGACCTGCGATCCCGAGGCCACCTTGGCCTGGAAGCCGGCCCAGCGGCCGAAGTAGTCGTTCTCCGAGCCCGACGCCTTCATCGTCTCGATGAGTTGCAGGCCGTTGAACGACGCGGCGGTCAACCGCGCGCGGTCCGCCCGGAGTTTGGACACCGCGTCGCTGCGGAGCCGGGCCACCAGGCGCAGCACCACGATGTTCAGCAGGGCCACCCCGACGCCGATCAGGGTCAGTTGGACGTCGTAGGTCCACAACAGGATCGCGTAGAAGACCACGAGCAGCGCGCTGACCGCCGCGGTCGCCACGTCCCGGGACAGGATCTCGGCGATCCGGTCGTTGGAGGCGACCCGTTGGGAGATCTCCGCCGGGTTGCGCTGGGTGAAGAAGACCACGGGTAGTCGTAGCAGGTGCCGCACGACGCGGGCGGAACTTCGGATCGCCGTCGACGACTCCACCCGCAGCAGATGCGTCTGTTGGAGCAGGGTCAGCACCACTGTCAGCACCGAGGCCGCGGCCATCGCGCCGATCAGCGGGGTGATGAAGGAGTGGTCGCCGTTGTTCAGCACCCGGTCGATGAAGGCCCGGGTGAACGCGGGAACCGCCACGCCGGGGATGATCAGCAGGATGCTGGCCAGGAGCGCGAGCATCAGCGCCCCGCCGTTGCGGCGGTAGCGGGAGTACAGGTCGGTGGAGATGCGCGGGGGACGTCCGCCGCGCCTGAAGTCGGGCCCGCGCTCGAAGGTGAGGACGACGCCGGTGAAGCTCTTGTCGAACTCCTCCATGCTGACCGTGCGCTTGCCGGAGGCCGGGTCGTTGAGGTGGACCACCGGGCGCCCGAGCCGCGTGCCCATGCCCTCGTAGACCACGAAGTGGTTGAAGTTCCAGAACAGGATCGTCGGCGGCCGCAGCTTCTTGAGCTTCTCCACCTCCATCTGCCGGCCGCTGGCCAGCAGGCCGTAACTCCGGGCCGCTCGCAGCAGGTTGACGGCCTTGGCGCCGTCACGGGAGACGCCGCAGGCGGTCCGCAGCTCCTCCAGCTGGACGAAGCGCCCGAAGAAGCCCAGCACCATGCTCAGCGAGGCCGCGCCGCATTCGACGGCCTCCAGCTGGATCACGGTGGGGGTCTTGACGCGCATCCGGTTCCTGGCGCGTTCGCTGCGATCGCGCCGGCGACCGCGGCCACGGGACGGTCCGCCCGGCGCCTTCGAGTCGGCCCTCCGGCCGGGTGCGGGCAGTGGGGGCGTGGATTGAGTCGTCATTTCGGCAACAGCCAATCGATGGGACGCTCACCGGGCAGCCGGCCGTAACCGGTCACCTGGGTCCACGAGTTGATCCGGAACGGGGGGCCCGAAGCCGAGGTCCAGCGGTAGCCGCTGGAGACCTTGGAGTCGGTTTCCAGGTCGACGGTGATGCGGACCGGACCGCCCTTTTTCAGGAGCTGGTTGGACAGCAGCTGGTTCCCGCCCAGGAAGTCCAGCACCTGCTGCTCGGTCTGCGGGAACGCGTCCACGGCGGTGACATGGCCGCGCATCAGGCCGAACGCCTGCGCGGGAGCCGACGACACGTCCATGTCCACGTCGTCGCCGATCTGCAGCTGGCCCGCCTTGTCCGCGGGGGCGAACAGGACGGCCACCAGCCGGTCGTTCTTGCTGTCGGTGCGCTCCACCGTCATGAACGTCGCGCCCGCGTTGACGTACTGCCCGTTGTCGACCAGCAGGGCGATGGTCCGGCCGGAGAAGGGGGCCCGGACGATCTGGGTGGCACCGTGGGCGTCGACCAGCGACAGCACCGGGGCGCCCTTGGTCACCGGGTTCCCGGTCTGGGCGAAGACGTCGGAGACCAGTCCGCTCTGCGGACTCTCGACCTTGGAGACCCCCAGCGGGTGGGTGAGGATGCCCGGTATGTTCACGTTGCGGGCCAGGGAGCCGTTGAAGGACCACACCAGGCCGCCCGCGATGAGCACCGCCACGAGTGCCAGCACCGCCCAGGCCCGCGGCCGGGCCAGGCGCAGGGGGCTGTCCAGGTCGTCGGGTGCGCGCAGGTTCTCCAGTGCCTTACGCCGGAACTCCACTGCCGTCCTCCTCTCCACGGCTGCCGAGCAGGAACTCGCCGACGGTCGACTCGCTCTCCCAGGCCACCCCGGAAGCCGCGGCGAACGCGTCGGAGTCGCCGCCGCCGAGCCCGCAGCCCGCGAGCCCCATCGCGGTGGCGACGCTGTACATCACCTGGTACAGCACCCCCACGTGCTTGAGCACCAGGGCGTAACCCATCGTGGAGTACTTCCACATCACCCGCCCGAAGCGGGCCGTGATCAGCAGCGTCACCTGCGGGGCGGCGGACATCTGCGCGGTCGCGCGGGACATCTCGGTGAGGCGGGTCAGCGCCGGCCCGGGCTCGGCGACGAGTTCCAGCCGGTGCCCCTCGGGGTCGTAGTGGTACAGGCCCGGTGCCACACCGTCCACCTGGTCGATCAGCGGGTAGATCTCCAGCTCGTACGCCCGGCCGCCGGACGGGTAGGGCCGGTCGCCGAGTTGCTGGGAACCGTCGTCGTACTGGGCCCGGTTGCGTGCGCTCCGGTACAGGAACTCGCCCAACTGCGCGGCGGTGAGCGGCGAGGAGCTGTCGTGCAGCCGCAGCGAGTGCCGGTCCTCCAGTACCTCGGTGAGGGTCCGGTCGCTCGCGCGCAACGCCTCCAGGTCCACCCGGGGCAGCTCCACCGAGACGCCCTCGAAGGACGGCCGGACCGCGGGCAGCGGCTCGGCGGTGCCCTTGGCCCAGTACGTGCCGCCGTACGGCATGTCGTGGCGTCCGACGCGGGTACGGCTGTGGAACCACAGCTCGTGCGGCGACCACTGGGCGAAGCGGAAGTCCTCCTCGGCGGCGCCGCTGCGCGGCACCAGGAAGCCGTGCCGGGCCAGGGCGCTCAGCAGCGCGGAGACCACTTCCGGCTGCTCCGGCAGGTGGGTCCGCGCGCTCTCGGTGTCCTGGGGAGCCTGCCCCGGGTCCTGCCGCGCGGGCAGCGAGGCCAGCAGCCCGGCGAGTGCGGGATCGTGCAGTTCGACGGCGACGTGCGCCAGCGGCGACTCCAGCACCATGCCGGTGCCCTCGGCGCGCAGGACGGCGAAGCGCGACATCCGCAGCTCGGCCGGGTCACCGTCGTGCTTGAGAACGGGCGGAACGGCAGGGCCGAGCGGCCGGAACGTCAACAGCGGCTTCCCCGCGGCCTCCAGGGTGACCGCGAGCCAGCCGCCCGCGCGCAGCCGCTGCAGCAGCTTGGGCGTCTTGAGCATGCCGAGCTCGCCCTCGTGGCTCCGGACGACCTCCAGCAGCTCGTCGTTGTCGACCGGCTTGGTGCCGAGCAGTTCGACGGCCGCCGCCAGTCCCGGTGACAGGGCGCCCAGCGAGGTGCCGCGTTGCCCGATGAAGATCTGGGTCGCGCCGCTGGGGACGGGGACGACCCGAGCGCCCGGGTGGAGCCGCAGGAGTTCACCGACCCGCACCGGACCGGGTGCGGGTGGGTGGTTGCTGATGACGCCGGAAGCGTCGGGACCAGTCATGTCATCTCCAGGGAGACTGCGGTGGGGAAAGCCCTGTCACTGGGCAAGGCCATGACGTTCAGGCCGCCGCCCCGGCGGGGGTCCGCTCGGGACGACGGCATGAGAGACGGATCAACGGACCGGCGGGCCGGCAGAGCGGCGGACCGGCAGACCGGGAGACCGGCGGATCAGCGGATCAAAGGAACGGTGGACCGGCTGATCGACGGACCGGCCGATCAGAAGAAGACGCTGCGCGGGTTCATCTGGTCCTCGGCGGTCGGCTCGGACAGCCAGCCCAGCTTCACCGGCACGTCGTAGAGTCGGCCCGGAGCCAGCCGGCGCCAGAAGTGGCGCATGCCCGGGACCATGACCTTGGCGACCTTCAACTCCAGGTCGGGCAGGCTCTGGTCGAGGACGATCACTTCGAGGCCGGCCTTCTCGACCCGCTCGACACCGTTGCGGATGTCCTTGGCCAGGTCGCCGGAGAACAGGCCGGCGTAGGTACTGGCCGACGTGGGGGTGAGGTTCGCGGCCGGAGCGACCCACGGGTCCTGGGCGACCGTCACCTCCTTCAGCCACGCGAGGGTGTCCGGGTCGTCCTCCCAGTAGTCGGTGGAACCGTCCGCGTTGCGGTTGATCACCGCCGGAAGGAACTGGTTGACCTCGGTCAGGGCCCGCAGGACGGCGATCCGCACGTCGAGGTGTGCCCCGAAGCCCAGGAGCACGTCCTCCACCGGGTGGTCGGTCCGGCGCGAGACCGCGGCGAAGGTGGGGATGCCCAGGTCGGTGGTGATGTCCACCACCTCAAGGCTGCGGTTCATGCCGGTGTAGAAGTCGCGCAGGGTGTCGATGTACGGCTCGCCCAGGCTGTCGAGGTCGAAGCCGGGTCGCAGCACCCGGTTGTACCACCACAGGGCGACCGCGTCGCGCTCGGAGATCTCGTAGAACGCCTGCAGGATCGCCTCCTCCAGGGTGTTCCCGGCGGCGTTGCCGTTGCCGTCGCTGAAGCAGTAGAAGTTGTCCACCAGGTCGGGGTGGCCGAACCAGGCGTATCCCGCCGGCACCAGGCGCTCCCGGTCGTGCGTCAGCGACCAGGCCGAGGTCCACTCGATCTCGCGGCTGGTGTCGAACGGGTCCGGCACGATGTGCAGCCGGCCCGCGCCGGTGTGGTTCCACACCTCCCGGCCGGCGTACTGCGCCTCGGAGTACTGCAGCAGGTCGTTGGCGTGCACCGCCAGGTCGGGACCGAGCGCGTCGAAGCTGGCCCGGCGGGTGCGGCGGTCACCGCGCCACACGCCCGAGTACCGCTCGATGGCCTCGCACACTCCGCTGACGCGCGCCTGGATGTCGCTGCGGCCCTTGCCGCCGCTCTGGCCGCGCAGGTTGCGGCGCAGCATGGCCAGGTTGTCGCCGGGCATCGCGAAGTTGTGGCCGGCCGAGTAGCTGTAGGTGACGCCGTTGTCGACGTCGTTGAGCAGCCGCAGCGAGCTGACCGCGCCGGTCAGCCGGCTGATGTGCTTCTCCAGCCGCTTGTAGGTGTCGTCGGGGCGCATCGTCCGGTGCCCGCCGTCCGCGCTGAACTGCACGGTCTGCTCGGTCAGTTCGATCCGGGGGTCGATGTGCAGGACCGCGGGGTCACCGCAGCCGGGACACTGCGGCTGCCGGATCAGCTGGTGGCGCTCGGTGCGCATGGTCGGGACGTGCACCGAGACCAGGACGCCCTGGTGGTCGGACGCTTCGGCCCCGATGATGTTGGCCACGGCGCTGGCGACCAGCTGCGCCGAGAGCCCCACCGACCAGGGGGAGGCCGCCAGCGAGGTGAGGAGCGGAGCGTCGTCGCCGCGCTTGCGCTTGAGGTACGCCTCCACCTGCCGGTTGCCGTCGAGGCGTTGGGCCAGGCAGCGCCAGCATCCGGTGGCCTCCGGCACCATGTACGGGCCGGTCCAGACATCGGCGCCGTTGGGCTTGGCCAGCAGCCAGGGGATGCCGGCTTCGCGCAGGCGGGCGTCCACGGCCTCGAGTTCGGGGTTGCAGTAGTCGTCGGCGAGTACGACGACCATGGTGGGAGCGGCGGCACCGGCCTTGGCGGCGGTGACCGGCCGCACCTTGATGCCGGTGGTCCGCAGCGCGGACACCACCTCCGCCTCGTCCACCGCGCCCACCGAGGTGATCTCCACCTGGGCCTCGTCCAGTCGACGGGCGGCCTCGGCGGCGTCCACTCCCCGGGACTCCCAGACGGCCACCGCGGCGCGGTCGGTCCCGACCGGACCCTCCGCGAGGTGGTTGAACCGCTGGAACTTGCTGATGGCGAAGACGACTTCACCCAGCGTGAATCGGTCGGAGAGCTTCTGGGCTATCTCGGCGATCGTGTGGGTTCCGTCCAGGAAAGGCACGACCTCGGCCACGGCCTTTCCCTGGACCAGGTAGTGGCCTTCCTCCGAAACGAGAAAGACCCGGTCCGAGCCGACGGCCTGCGGGACAAGGTGTGCCTTGAAGCGGGGCAGATCCACCGCGACCTCCAAAAATTATTCGACTTGATCGGACACTTTAATACCCGCCGGGATGGGTAGAGCAAGGAAGTCGAGACGACCGTCGGCTATCTTTTCGGTGCTCGCGACTTCCCCCCGTCGGGGGGCCTTCTTATCTGTAGGGGGGTCCCCTACTAGTCCTAAGGGTCCCCTACTTCAGACCACTCTGAGCTGCGGCAACCGTACGAGGTGGCGGGTTCTGCGGGTGCGGGGAAGGCCGCAAAAAGAATCGGGTCGAAATGCAGAAGAGCGCAGTTGACTTGCGGGGGGTCAGCTCTGGATGATTTCCGCATCAACCCGAAGCTGGTTTGATACCGAAATCGACAAGTAAGGGGTGCTCATGGAGCCCAGGGAAAGGTCGGCATTCGTCAGTGCCTACACCAAGGTGCTGACAGCTGCCTGGTCGAACGAGGACTACGTGTCGCGGCTGCAGGCGGACCCGCGTACCGCGCTGGCCGAACAGGGTCTGGAACTGCCCGCGAATGCCACGGTGCACGTGGTCCGGGATGTCGGCGGCGATCCCGACCTGGAGGCCCAGGTTTCGCTCTGGGGCGCCGGCAAGGCGACCGGCGTCTACGAGCTGAGGGTGCCCGCCTCGCCCCAGATCGAGGACCGCGAACTGTCGGAGGCGGACCTGGAAGCGGTCTCCGGCGGCGACAACACCTACTGCTGCTGCTGCTGCCCCTGCTGCACCTGCACCTGACAGGTTGGGCGTCGCGGCGACCGGTGGAGCCGCGGCGCTCTCCACCTTCGGCCTTCGATCCACCCCCGGCCTTCGTTCCACCTTCGGCCTTTGATCCACCTTCGGTCTTCGATCGCGCACAGCACCAGACAGAGCAGACCCGCGGAACCTCGAGGTGATACCCATGCCCGGACCGGAAGTGATCGGGGTGTCCGGACTACGCAAGTCCTACGGAGCCGTACCCGTGCTGCACGGGGTCGACCTCCACGTGGGACGCGGCGAGATCTTCGGTCTGCTCGGCCCGAACGGCGCGGGGAAGACCACCACGCAGGAGATCCTCACGGGCTTCAGCAGCCGCAGCGCGGGGTCGGTCAGCGTCCTCGGCCAGGACCCCGCAGGCGCGGGGGCGCAGTGGCGCGCCCGGATCGGCATCGTCCCCCAGGACATGGGCTCGTTCGACCAGCTCACCGTCAAGGAGGTCGTCTCCCACTTCGCCTCCCTGTACCCCGACCCCTTGCCCGTCGGCAGCGTGATCGAGCGGACGGGACTCGGCGAGAAGGCGAACGAACGCACCGGCCGGCTCTCCGGCGGCCAGCAGCGCCGCCTGGACATCGCGCTCGGCATCGTCGGACGCCCCGAACTGGTCTTCCTCGACGAACCCACCACGGGCCTGGACCCGCAGGCACGGCGCGTCACCTGGGACCTGATCCGGGCGCTGGCGGCGGACGGCACCACGCTGATGCTCACCACCCACTACCTCGACGAGGTCGAGGTGCTCTGCGACCGGGTCGCCATCCTGCTGCGCGGAAAGGTCGCCGAAGAGGGCGCACCCGCGGACATCGGCGGGCGCGCCGACGGCGAGGCCGTCATCGAGTTCCACGCGGCGGGCGCCCTGCACGGAGCTGAACTGCCGGCCGTCCAACCGGCCGGCGCGGCACCGCTCGGACGGGCGGAGGGCCAGGTCCGGATCGGCACGGCAGCACCGGCCGCCACCTTGCGGGTCCTGCTCGACTGGGCGGCCCGGCTGGGGAGCGACGACCTGCCGGGACTGACCGTCACCAGGCCCACGCTGGAGGACGTCTATCTCCGGATGATCGCGGCCGACACCGCGACCCCGGCGCCCGAACCCGAACTGGAGCACGTCGCATGACCGGTGGAACGGAAACCACGGCCCTGGAGTACCGGTCCGAGCCCCGCGCGCGCGAGCGGCGGACGCCTTCGATCGGCAGGGTGGCGGCGGCCCGCGCCGGCATCGAGCTGAGGAGCTACTTCCGCAACCGGCAAGCGGTGGTCTTCACCTTCGCCCTGCCGCTCGTGCTGCTGCTGATCTTCGGCGCCATCTACTCGGGCAACGCCCCCGGTACCCACACCCCCATGAAGCAGGTGCTGATCGCCGGGATCATCGCCTCCGGCATCATGAGCACCACCTTCTCCAGCCTCGCCGTCGCCATCGCGGTCGAGCGCGACGACGGCACGCTGCGCCGGCTGGCCGCGACGCCGATGTCGCCGGTGTCGTACTTCCTGGGCAAGGTCGTCCAGGCGTTCGTCATCGGGGTGCTCGAGACCGTGGTGCTGCTGGCGGTCGGCGTGGGCCTGTTCGGCCTGCACCTTCCGGACACCGGGGCGCGCTGGTTCACCTTCGTGTGGGTGGTGGTCCTCGGCATCGTCGCCTGCTCCTTCCTCGGCATCGCCTACAGCCGGGTGGCCCCCAACGCGCGTGCCGCGGCGCCGGTGGTGCAACTGCCCTATCTCGGGCTGCAGCTCATCTCGGGCGTGTTCTTCGTGTTCACCTCCCTCCCCGGCTTCATGCAGGTGATAGCGGGATGCTTCCCGCTCAAATGGATGGCCCAGGGACTGCGGTCGGCGTTCCTGTCCGACTCCTTCCAGCAATCCGAGGCAGCCGGCAGCTGGGAGCACGGGCGTACGGCCCTGGTTCTCGGCGGGTGGTGCCTGGCCGGGCTCCTGCTGAGCCTGGCGACCTTCAAGTGGGGGCGGGCCAGAAAGTGAACGCACTCGGCAGGATAAGAACGTGGACGGCCGTGGCAGGTCTCGCGGTGCTCGTCGCCGGATGCGGCAGCGGATCGTCCACGCCCAAGGCAACCGCTTCTCCCGCGGCCCCCCCGCCGGTCGGAGTGCCCCTGGCGACCAAGTTGCTGGAGCAGTACTCATCGACCAGCAACGCGATCACCCTCAAGAACGTCAAGACGCTGTCCACCATCGAGGAGCCGCCGGCTTCCGTGGCGAGCAAGGCCGCTCTGACGGTCGCGAAGGCGCAGAAGATCCAGGTGACGGACCGGAGCTTCGTCACGCCCAGGTTCGTCTTCCCGCGAGTCACCAGCTACCCGCACTACTTCCTGGCGATCGCCCCGATGCTCCAGTCCGACCGGGTCACCCCGGAGCCGGTGTACACGCTGTTCGTCCAGGACCAGCCGTCGGCGAAGTACAAGGTCGCCTACTACCCGTTGGCCACCGACACCACCACCGGGCCGCCGACGCTGGAAGAGGACAGCGCCGACGGCGCGCCGGAAGTCACCAGCAGCGACGGCCTGCTGGCACCGCCCAGCGAACTGGCCAAGGCATACAACGACTTCGCGCAGGGCCACAAGGACGCCGACGTGCCGCTGGCTCCGAGTCAGGCGCTCACCGTCGATCTCGCCGGCACCTTCAACGCCAACGCACAGGAGTTGAAGTCCCGCGGCGGCGTGCTGAACCGCGTCCTGCTGTCGCACGAGTACCCGTCGTACATGCTGCGCACCCGGGACGGAGGGGTACTGGCGTTCAGCGCGGTCAAGGTGCAGGACACCATGACCTCCTCCTCCGGCTACGGGACGGTCGCCCTCGACCCGGGCAGCCCGGAGGCGGCCATGGCGGGCAGCCCCCAGGGCGCGCACTCCTCGCAGTACGTGATCGACCGGCTCGAGGTGTACCTCAGCGTCATCCCGCCCGCCTCCACACCGGGCCCCGGGGTCCAACTCCTCGGCTTCAGCGACTACCTGCTGTCGGTCGACGGATAGGTTCCCCGCCCTTGCGGCCCGCACCCCAGAATTCCCGGCCTTCCCGGCAGGGATCGTCCCGGCCTCACCGGCAGGGACGCCCCGGACGTCGACTGTGACGCCCGGTAGTTGATCAAGAAGGAGATCCATGGAACCGCGAGAAAGGTCAGCGTTCGTCAGCGCCTACACCAAGGTGCTGACGGTTGCGTGGTCGGACGAGGACTACGTGAACCGGCTGGAGGCGAACCCGCGTACGGCGCTTGCCGAGCAGGGCCTGGAGCTGCCGGCGGACGCCACCGTGCGCATCGTCCGGGACATCGGGGGCGACCCCGACCTGGAGGCCCAGGTGGACCTCTGGGGCGCCGGCAAGGTGACCGGTGTGTACGAGCTGCGGGTGCCGACCTCGCCCCAGATCGAGGACCGCGAGCTGTCCGAGGCCGACCTTGAGGCCGTGGCCGGCGGCGACAGCTACTGCTGCTGCTGCTCGCCCTGCTGCACCTGCACCTGATCCGAAGGTGGTTGCCGGAATCAGTCGGCCGCGACGGACGAGTTCCTCGTCGGTCCGGCCGGCTGATTCCGGCGGTGCCGGTCAACGCAACCGAACGTCGAGAAGGGTTCGAGAAATGACGTCAGCCGACCTGTCTGCCGGGCCCGGTGCGCCCCCTGCCGCGGCTGCACGGCGCCAAGTGCACCTGGTCGAGCTGACCGTGATGCCCGGTGTCCGCTACAGCGCCGTACTGGGCTACCTGCAGGCCGCCGCCGAGGCGGCCCCGGACCTCGCCGAAGCCTGTTCCTTCGCCAAACACGTGTACATGCAGGGCGGGGACGCCTTCGAGACCGCCTGCGCCAAGGTGCTGGACGCGCTGGACGATCCCCTGGCGGTCGCGTTCACCGTCTACTTCTGGAACCGGCCCGGCACGCTCGAACTGGCCCGCCGGATCAAGGAGCGCTGGCCGCGCTGCCGCATCGTGGTGGGCGGCAACGACGTGACGCACCAGCCGGTGGTGTTCGACGAGGCGCCCTGGGTGGACGTCCTCGTCCACGGCGAGGGCGAGATGCGCTTCCGCGACCTGCTGCGCGTCTTCCTGCGCCACGAGGAACCGGCCACCGCGGAGAGCGAGTTGGGCGCCCTGCCCGGCATCAGCTACCGCTGCGCCGACGGCGAGGTGGTCACCACCGCCGCGGCCCCCCGGATCGAGGACCTCGCCGAGCTGCCCTCACCGCTGCTCGGGAACACCTGGGCCGACGAGGACATCGCGCAGTCCCGGATGCTGGTGTACGAGACCAACCGGGGCTGCCCCTACTCCTGCGCCTTCTGCTACTGGGGCGGGGCCACCAACTCCAAGATCCGCCAGTTCCCCATGGACCGCATCCTGAGCGAGCTGGATCGGATCGTCCGGGTCGCCGCCAACGGCACGCAACTGTTCATCGCCGACGCCAACTTCGGCATCGTCGCGCGCGACGTCGACATCGCGCGCCACATCGTGGAGCTGTGCCGGCGCCACAACAAGCGTCTGCTGGTGATGACGAACTGGGCGAAGAACACCAACGGCCGGGTGGTGGAGATCGCGGGAATCCTGTACCGGGCCGGGCTGACCGGGGCGATCACCCTGTCGGCACAGTCCTTCGACCCGGATGTCCTGCAGATCGCCAACCGCCGCAACATCCGCGTCGACAACTACCGCCGTATGCAGACCCAGTTCCGGGCCCAGAACATCCCCACCTACACCGACCTCATCTGGGGTCTGCCCGGCGAGTCCCGCGCCACCCACATGACCGGGATCGAGGAGGCGATCACCTCGGGCGGCTCACCGGTCATCTACCCGCTGCTGCTGCTCAACAACACCGACTACACGCATGACCGCTTCCGGGACGATCACGGCCTGCGCACCAGGCACCTGCCCTGCGACCCCGGCAACACGGACCTGATGGCCGACGTCGTCACCGAGCACTCCCGGGTGACGTTCGACGACTGGCTGAGCGGGATGGCCTTCCGGATTCCGCTGACGCTCTTCCACAAGTGCCTGCTCCGCTCGACGATCCGCGTCCTCGCCGAGACCTCGGGTGCGCGCACGGTGGACCTGATCGAACTGCTCGGCACGTTCCTGCGCGAGGGGGCGGTGGAAGACCCGCTGATCTCCTTCCTGATGGCCGACTACGACCGTGTCTGGCGGGAGCCCGAGAGCTTCGACCGCGACCTGCTGTACCGGAACATCGGGCGTCCCGTGATCCACGAGGAGCTCCACTACCAGGCGATCCTGCGGCGCATGGTCGGCGATGCGGACCGCGCCGCCCGCTATGCTCGAAGTGCCGTGGACTTCCTGTACGAAGAGCTCACCTCCCAGGGGCGCCCGTTGCCGGACCGCAGCGACCTCGACATGGTCACCGGCCTGGACCTGGCGGCGGCGGCGGTCTTCCGCGCGGGAATCCACGGGAAGGCGGAGCAGCACGACTTCGCGCTGCCGGAAGCGCTGTTCGACCTGCTGAGGTCGTACGGCGACGTGCCGGGCGGCGCCCCCGCCGCCGTTTCCGGCGAGAGTCTGGTGCACGGCCGGATCGAGGTACCCGAGTCGAGGACCCGCTACCCCTTCAGCCCGTACTCGCTCTCGGTCTGGCACGGCAGCGGACGTCCTCTCCACGATGTCGGCATGCGCCTCGATGTCCAACGCCTGCCGCAACGCGAGACGGTTCAGCCGATCGCGGTTCCCCACACTGCCTAGCCACCCCCGTCGACTCCGCCCCCCGAGCCCACCCCCCCAAGAAGGACCCCTGCCGTGAACCGAAACGTCCGCAACGCCACCCCGCCGATCTACGCCTTGCTCATCCTCGGGGGCTTCCTCATCAACACCACCGTCGGGATCGCCGTGATCATCGTCGGCGGCGTGCTCACCAGCATGGTGTACACCATGGCCAGGGGCGGTGGCGCCGAGGGCACGCCGCGCCGGGCTCCCCGGCAGCGCAACCGCCGCTGAGCCCGCGGGGGGCGGTGCGGTCGGCAGCCGGCAAGGGCGGGTTCGGGGGGCCCGGTCCGGCTGCCCCCGTTCGCTATCCTGCCGCCATGCGAGGGGGGACCGGGGACGAGGTGCGCCGCGGGGCGGCGGGCCCGTACACGTACCGACCGGGACGGTGACCGCCGTGCCGCTCGGTGCGGTCGGGGGTGTCGCCGCGTCGGGAGCGGCGCTGATCGGGCTGTACGTGCTGGCGCTGCGGCGCACCGCGGGTCTGGCCGCCGCGGGGGCGGCCCTGGCCGTCTCGGTGGCCGCCGCGACCGCCGCGGCGGCGGGCCTGCGGCCGTGGAACGTCGCGGGCACCGCACTGGTGGCGGCGGGCGCCGCCGCCGTCGCGTGGGTCCTGGGCCGGTCCCGGCGGCGCAGGCGCGCCGAGCGGTCCGCGCTGGCCGCGTACCGTACGGGCGCGCCCGAGATCCCGCGGTTCGCGGCGCTCGCGGAACGGGACCGGCTCGCCGTCGAGTTGCATGATGTGGCCGCCCACCGCCTGACAGCGATCGTCGTCTCCGCCGCGGCGGCGCGACGCCTCGCCGACCCCGGGCGCGCGGCCGCCGCGCTGAGCCACGCGGCGGCCGCCGCCCGCCAGGCCATCACCGAACTCGACGTCCTCACCGACCACGACGAGGCGGACCTCGACGTCATCGCCGCCCTGGCCGCCGAGTCCGGTGCCCGTTACCGCTCCACCGCGACCGCGGTCCCCCCGTCGACCGCCGCCCTCGCCCACCGCGTCGTGCGCGAAGCCCTGACCAACGCGGCCCGCTACGCCCGGGGTTCGGCGACGCGCGTGACCGTCGAGGCCGCGCCCGGCCTGCTCACCGTCACGGTCGGCGACAGCGGCGGCACCGCGCTCGAACCCCACCTCGGCACGGGCCACGGCCTGCTCGGCCTCCGTACGACCGTCGCCGCGGCCGGGGGCGTCCTCAGCTACGGCCCCGACGGCGCCGACGGTCCCCACGGCCCCGGCTGGACCGTCCGGGCCGAACTCCCCTTCCCACCGGACCCGCCCGGCAGGACACCGGGTGGGGCACCCGGCCCCCGTCGCCGTCCGCTGTGGCGGGGGCCCACCGCGCTCGACTGGGCGCTGGTGGTCCTCGCCGTCGCGCTGTCGCTCGGCGCGAGTCTGCTGTCGGACGACGTGCCCGACGCGTTTCGCGGGGTGCTGCCGAGCGTGCCGGTGGTGGTGCTGTCCGGGCTGCACGCGGTGCCGTTGGGCTGGCGGTCGCGGGCGCCCGGTGCGGGGCTGGTGGCGGTGCTGTCGGCGCTGGTGCTGTGGTGGGGCTGCGACCGGGCCGGGTGGACGAGGCCGCCGGTCAGCGACATCTTCCTGGTCTACTGGTGGGTCGAGCTGACGTTCCTCTACAGCGCGGGCGCGTATCTCGCGGTGCGGCGCGGCGTGGTGGCTCCGGTGGCGGTGGCCGCGACCGGGGGTCTCGCGCTGGCCAGCGCCGACGGCATCACCGGGAGCAGGGCGGCGGCCTGGGCCGCGCTGACCGGGCTGCTGGCGGTGCCGTCGTTCGCGCTGTGGTGGCTGGGCCTGGTCACCGCGCGGCGGCGGGAGCGGCGCGCGGCCGCCGCCGCGCGGGGGCGGGAACTGCTCGAACGGGACGCCGACGCGGCCGTACGCGACCAGCGCCGGCTGATCGCGGCGGGCCTGCTGCGTACCGCCCGGCAGCATGCGGCGAACGTGGCGGACGCGGCCGACGCGGGACGGCTCGACGCCGTTCTCGACGAAGCGCGTGCGGCCCTGGGCGCGCTCCGCGAACTCCTCCGCGACCTGCGCGGCCCGGACGGCGCGAGCACCCCGCCGCCCACGGTGGCCGGGATCGCCGCGCTGGCCGGCCGGTACGGCGCGACCGTCCGCTACCGCGGGCCGCACCGGGCGGTGACCGTCGTCGTGGGCGTGGCCGCGTACCGGATCGCGGCGCTGCTGCTCGCCGAGGACATCACGCTCACCGTGCTGCGCCTGGACGCGGGAGTCGAACTCACCGCGCCGCCGCCCGGGAGCCCCGGCGCCCTGCGGCAGGTACGGGCGGTGGCCGATGCCGTGGGCGGTACGCTCACCAGGACCGACGACGACGCGGTACGCGTCTGGCTGCCGGAGGTGTTCCCATCACCATCAGGGTGACTGTCGCCGACGACCAGGCGGTCGTACGCGCGGGCATCGCGGCGATCGTCGACGCGGAGCCGGGCCTTGCGGTCGTCGGCCAGGCCGGCGACGGGGAGTCGGCCGTGGCGCTCGCCCTGGAACTGCGCCCGGACGTCGCGCTGATGGACATCAGGATGCCCGGCACCGGCGGTCTGGCCGCCACCGCCCGGATCACCGCGGCGGCCCCCGCCACCCGCGTCATCGTCCTCACCACCTTCGACCTTGACGAGTACGTGTTCGCGGCGCTGCGCGCCGGGGCCGTCGGCTTCCTGCTCAAGGACGCCGAGCCGGAACGGGTGGTCGACGCCGTACGGGTGGTCGCCGGTGGGGCCGCCCTGCTCGACCCCGCGGTGACCGGGCGGCTGATCGAGCGGTACGCCGCCGGGCCCGTCCCGGCCGACCCGGCGCGGCTGGCGCGGCTCACCCCGCGCGAGACCGAGGTGCTGCGGCACGTCGCGCGCGGCCTGGCCAACGCGGAGATCGCCGCGGCGCTGGGCATCAGCCCGGCCACCGTCAAGGACCACGTCGCGGTGGTCCTCGGCAAGTTGGGCGTCCGCGACCGGGTCCAGGCGACGATCACCGCGTACGAGACGGGTCTGATCCGCCCCGGGGTCGGCTGAATCCCCGGCCCGCGGCCGGGCACCCCCGCCGTGCGGCGGGGGTCGACACCCCGCCGACCAGCGGATTCCGGCGCGGGCCGGTCGTCCGGTCGCACGACGACCCGGTGACCGAGGCGTACCTAGCCTCAGCGGCATGGCACTGAGACTTCCCGCGCTTCCCGCGCTCGCGCGCCGCGTACTCGGCGGCGTCCTCCTCGTCGGCACGGTGGTGCTGACGCCCGTCACCGCCGCGGCCGGATTCCTCGCGGCGGCGTTCGCGACCGCGAACATACCCCTGCTCGCCCTGTGCGGCCTGGTGGTTGCCGCGGGGACGGCCGCGCTGCTCGGCCGCGGCGCGTTCGCCCTGCTCGGCAAAGGCGGCCTGCGGGCGACATGCGTGCTCACGGGCGTGCTGCTCCTCGCCGTCTCGGCGCTCGCCGCCGGTACGATCCTGCGCCCGATGCCGACCTCTGCCGCGGCCCTGGCCCCGCCGGGCGTCAGCTTCTGGAACCTGCCGACCGGCTCACGGATCGCCTACGTGCACGCGCCCGCCGTCGGCACCCCGAAGCCGACCCCGGTCGTCTTCCTGCACGGCGGCCCCGGCACCCCGACCGAGGGCATCCCCACGGGCGGCAGGGAACTGGCCGCGGCCGGCTTCGACGTCTACTCGTACGACCAGGTGGGCGCCGGACGCTCCACCCGGCTCTCCGACATCACGCAGTACACCGTGGCCCGCCAGGTCGCCGACCTCGACGCGATCCGCCGCACGATCGGCGCGGACCGGATCATCGTCGTCGGCCAGTCGTGGGGCGGTTCGCTGGCCGCCCAGTACCTGCTGGCGCACGGCACGCACGTCGCCAAGGCCGTGTTCACCTCGCCGGGCGCGCTGTGGGGCCACGAATACCCCGGCTCCGCGGCAGGAGATCCCTGGCAGCACCTGACGGCGGCTCAGCGCTCGGACCGTGACCGGCTCGACAGCAAGCCGCGGCTGATCGCCGCCGACCTCCTGCTCCAGGTCAACCCGAACGCCGCGCACGCCCTGGTGGGCGACCGCGAAGTCGACCACTGGATGCACGAGATGGCCCTGCTCGGCAAGGACACCACCTCGTGCGCGGACGCGGCGCCCACCGAGGCGCACGCCAACCCCCAGGGCTTCTACAGCAACCAGATGACCGTCAAGGACTTCGAGCGGCTCCCCGACCCGCGCCCCCGGCTGCGCGCGGTCCACGTCCCCGCCCTGATCATGCGAGGGGACTGCGACTTCATCAAGCCCGCCGTGACCCAGGAATACCGGCAGACCCTTCCGGACTCCCGCATCGTCCACATCAAGGACGCCGGCCACGCCATCTCCCACAGCCGACCCGCCCTCTACACCGCCCTCCTGCGGTCCTTCCTCCTCGACCGCCCCCTGCCGGCACCCGCGTCGTGAACCCGCTGCCCGGCCGGCCGTCGCGCGTGCGCCCGAACGGTCGTGCCGGACGGCGGTGCCGAACCCTCGTGCCGGACGACGGCACCGACGCGAGCGAGACCCGAACCGAGGACGCCGCGGGGTTGTCCTTCAGATCGCCGTCTTTCGGATCGGCCGCGTGGCGTGGACCTGGACGAGGCCGTACGTGCCGCTGGTGCGCCATCGCTCGCCCGTGGCGTCGAGCCTGGCGACCACCGGTCGGTCGAGGCCGACGACGACGTCCGACTTCAAGGTGCGCAGGGCCGCCACGGGGGACGGGAAGTGGCTGACCCTCTCGGCGAACGATGACGTGGCGGCCCAGCGCCGGTCGCCCACGAGACGGCGGTAGTTGAGGTCGCCCTTGACGATCGTCATCGTGGCGCCGGAGAACCCGGCCACGAGGTCGGCCGGCATGTCGTGGAAGGGCAGCGGTGCGCAGAGGAACGGGTGCGTGCGGATCGCGAGGGTGCCGCTGTTCATCGCTTGCCAGAGCCGGCGGCCGATCCGTTCCGCCTCCTGGCCCGCCTGGTTGCGGAGGCGGTCGAGCGTCGCGAGGACGTCGGCGGTGGTCGCGTCCGACACGTAGTACGGGGCGGGCTTGACGTACAGGACGACCTCGGCGGCCAACCCGCTGGTCAGCAGGTGGTCGATCAGGACGAGGTCGGGCAGCAGCTCCCGGCCGGCGTTGTCCGCGAGGACGCAGACCGTCGGGCTGCTCGAAGCGGCGAGCGTCGACCACAGGAGCGGGCTGTCGTCCGCGACCAGGGCGGCGGCGGCGGGGTGGGCGTCCCCGGCATCCCCGGCGTCCCCGGCCGAGCCGGTGATCTGGAAGCCCAGGTCCGCCCGGTTGCCCCAGAGCGCTGACGTGAGCAGTACCTCGGCCCGCTTCTCGGCGGGCAGGGAGGGCAGTTGGTCGAGAGCCGCCAGCTCGTCGGTGACTGCCGGGCCGGACAGTTCGGCGTTCTTGAACGGCGCGAACGGGTCGATGCCCTGCCAGGTCCCGGGCCGGAAGTAGCCGGTGGCTTCGAGCAGCCTGCGGTAGAAGTAGCTCTCGGCCCACAGGAACGGCGCCTCGTCCCACGGCCGCCCGAACAGGCCCTCGCCCCACTCCCGCCACTGCCGCTGATCGTGGGCCCCCGTGCCGAGCGGCTCCAGCACGCCGTCGGTGCTCTCGACGAGGAGTTCCTCGACCGCCACCCGCTCGACCGGCCCGTACGGCAGGGCGTCGAGCACCTGCCGGACGAGCTTCGGGTGCCGCTCGTGGAAGACACCCCAGGCGAAGGAGCCGGGGGTGTTGCTCAAGATGGTGGGTGCGGTGGGCATGTTCAGGCTCGTCCCTCTCCTCGGCGTACCCCCCACGACAGTGTGGCGCCGGTGCCGTCGTGCCCGCATGCTCACCGATCGGCGTTGCCGGGCGGGACGACCCATTCGGTGGGCTGGCCGGTGAGCGAGGCGATCATGTCGAAGCCGCCGTCGTAGTGGAGGACGGTCCGCCGGTTGACTTCGGCGGTGGCGGCGATCAGCAGGTCCGGGAGGGACCGGGCCCGGTGGAAGCCGGCGTTGAGAGCTCATGAAGACGGGGTCGCGAAGGGGCGTGGCGCCTGCCGGCCGCAAGGCTTGCGTCGGGGGATGTAGGCGTCGATGGATAGGTCGGATGTCTTTTTAGCGCGCGGGCGTCTCCGTGTCCAGATGTGGCGCAGGAGTCTGGTCGGCTGGAAAATGAGGGAAGATTCGTAGGATCTATCACCGCAGCCCGCCGACCTGGGAACGCTCTCTTGCGGTGAGTGTTTTTGTTTTTTCTTGTGCAAAGTCGAACCTTGCGATCAGGTATCCGGCTCTGTACGGTCGGTGCGATTCGCGCTCGCGTCATGTATGCGTCAACCCGCATGCCGGCCCCCACGGAGCGCCGAACACACCCCCCCACGTCCCAGGAGCATTCGATGCACGGGTTCCCCAGAGGCTCACGGCACCCAGGGGCGACGGCGGTCGGCGCCGTCGCCACGCTCGGCGCCGACTTCGCCGACCACTTCCCCGACCGCGCCGAGCGCCGTATCGGCGGCCGGCTCTGCGCGCCGCCGGCGCGCCCGCGCTGAGCGCTGAGCGCCGAGCGCTGAACGAGGACAGCACCGCCCGAAATCAGGGTCACGTTGGCCCGGCCGAGGAGGTCTTGTGTCGTCACGTCCGATCATCCTGAGGTGGACGCCGCTCGTCGCGGTGCTCTCCCTGATCTCTCTGTTCCTGTCCGTGCTCGTCGATCCGCCGACCGCGTCGGCGGCCACCACCACGACGGCATGGCAGAACGGCAACTTCAACCTGAACCCCGGCGGGGTCGTCAGCCGCTCCGACATCGTGCTCGGCACGCCGAACACGCAGGCCGCGCAGTCGCTCGGCCTGGGCAACGGTTCGCTGGGGGTGGCCGCTTGGGCGGCGGGCGGGTTCACCGCCCAGCTGAACCGCACCGACACCATGCCGGACCGCAAGTCGCCCGGGCAGGTGCAGATCCCGGGGCTGAGCACGATGACCTCGGCGTCCGACTTCACCGGCCGGCTGGACCTCTACAACGGGGTGCTCACGGAGTCCGGCGGCGGCCAGACCCTGAAGGCGTGGGTGCCTTCGGGCAAGGACGAGTTGATCGTGGACGTGACGGGCGCGAACCCGAACACCACGCAGACCGCCGACGTGCACCTGTGGTCGGGCCGCAACCCGACCGCCGCCACGTCCGGCACGATCGGCACCCTGGCGGAGACCTGGGTGGACAACGCCGAGCAGGAGCCGTCGGGTCGGACCTTCGGCTCGCTGGCCGCGATCACCGCCGGCGGGCAGGGAGTCAGCACCTCGGTGGTGAACTCCACGACGGTGCAGGTCAGTTTCAAGCCCAACGCGGACGGGTCGTACCGGATCGTGGTCGGCGCGCCCAGCTGGACCGGGGGCAACGCCGCTACGACGGCGGCCGCTCTGCTGGGCGGCGACGCGACCGCGGCCGAGTCAACCCTGCTGAGCAGCCAGTCCACTTGGTGGAACGGGTTCTGGGCGAAGAGCGGCCTGATCGAGCTGAACTCCTCGGACGGCTCCGCCCAGTACATGGAGGCGCTGCGGACGATCTACCTCTACACCGAGGCGGCCTCGATGCGGGGCACCTACCCGGGCAGCCAGGCCGGCGTCACGGACATGTTCAACTTCGGCCAGGACCAGCAGAACTGGACTCCGTCGTCGACCTGGTTGTGGAACCTGCGCACCCAGATATCGGCCAACATGACGTCGGGCAACTACGCCCTCAACACCCCGATCTTCGACCTCTACCTGAACAACCTCGCGGCGATCGAGACCTGGACGAAGGCGCAGATGAGCGGGCACGCCGGTGCCTGCGTGCCGGAGGTCATGCGCTTCAACGGCAACGGCGGGGACCCGTCCGCGGGAGCCAACGCCGCCTGCAGCGAGCCGGGCAGCCCGAACTGGAACGCCCTGGACATCACCAGCGGGGCGGAGATCTCGCTGTACGTGTGGCAGCAGTACCAGGCGACCGGTGACACCGCGTTCCTCACCAAGTACTACCCGCTGATGCAGCAGTCGGCGATCTTCCTGCTCGGCTACCAGACCAAGGGCTCCGACGGCCTGCTGCACGCCACCGCGAACGCGCACGAGACGCAGTGGGCGGTCACCGACCCGACCACCGACATCGTCGCGGACCAGGCGCTCTTCCCGGCGGTGATCAGCGCGGCGCAGAAGCTGGGCACCGACGCCTCGCTGGTGTCCCAACTGCAGACCGCCCTCGGTGAACTGCCGCCCTACGCCCGCACGGACGAGGCGACCAGGACCCAACTGCTCACCCCCGCGGACGACGCGGCCGGCGCGGACGTGATCGCCGACTCGTACCAGCCGGCGGCGACGATCAGGAACTCGGAGAACATCGGGCTGGAGCCGGTCTGGCCCTGGAACGTGATCAGCGACACCTCCAGCATGCTGGCGCTGGCCAAGCGGACGTACACGTACCGGCCGGTCACCGGCGGGAACGACTGGAGCCTGGACGCCATCCAGGCGGCCCGACTCGGCCTGGCCGGCGAGGTGCAGAACCGGCTGGTCGGGATCACCGAGTCGCACCAGGTGTACATCTCCGGAATGGCCGACCTGGGCAGCACCGTCGGCACCGAGTCGTACATCGAGCAGGCGGCCGGGGTGGCGGCCGGGGTCGACGAGGCCCTGGTGCAGGACTACGACGGCCTGCTCCGGTTCGCTCCCGCCTGGCCGAGCGGCTGGGACGCCGCCGGCACCGTGTTCATCCAGGACGGCGGCAAGGTCGACGTCCAGATGGAGGGCGGCACGCTCGCCACGGCCGCGATCCACGCCGGCACCACCGAGACCATGAAGGTGCGCAACCCGTGGTCCGGGAAGTCGGCCGAGGTCGTCAACGGGTCGACCGGCGCCGTGGTGGTGGCCGCCACGACGGCCGGCACCCTCAGCGTCCCGGTCACCGCCGGCCAGAGCTACCTGGTGGAGCAGCCTTCGGCACTCACCACGTCGTTGCCCTACGCCCAGGTGACCGGAACCGCCGCGACCACCGCCAAGCACCTGGGCGGGGTGAAGATCGGGCTGGACGGCGCCGGCGGCGTGGCCGGGCCGACGTTCTACCCGAACACCAACTACGGCGGAACCGGCGTGAAGTTGGGCGACGGCAGCTACACGATCTCCCAGATGGAGGCCGCGGGCATCACCAACGACGCGATCTCCTCGATCCGGGTGCCGGCCGGATTCACGGTGGTGGCCTACGCCGACGGCGATTTCACCGGCGCCTCGTGGACGTTCACGGCGGACAACGCGGACCTGACGGGCCTGGGTGCCAACGACACGATCTCCTCGTTCAAGATCACCGGAAGCGCGGCGGGGTGATCGTCCCGGGGCGAGCCCGGCGAACGGCCGAAGGCCGGTCAGTGCTGTAGGGGTCGCGTGCACCTCCTGCTCCACGTGTCGCGTGGAGCAGGAGGGCCGCCTGGTGGAGGTGGTGCGACGGGAGCGGCGCGGCGGGTCGGTCACACCTTTGCCACGGGCGCGGGAGGACCCGTATCGGGGGGTGGCGGGGCTGGGATGATGCGGGTATGGCAACCAACGGGGGCACGGGCGGGCAGCCCGAAGACGAGGCCACACGGACCGTGACGAGCTACGAACTCAGCCCGCCGGGGGCGTCGGAGGCCGCGGCCACGCCACCCGTGGGAGCCCTGTCCGCCCCCGCCCCGACCGGTGCCGGTGGTACGGGCGGCGGGCGGCTGGTCGGTGAGCGCTACCGCCTCGTCGAGCGGCTCGGCTTCGGCGGCATGGGCACCGTGTGGCGGGCGCACGACGAGGTCGTGGACCGCGACGTGGCCGTGAAGGAGCCGCGGGTCCCCGAGCACATGACCGACGCCCAGCGGCAGACCGCGTATCTGCGGATGCAGCGCGAGGCGCGTGCCGCCGCCCGGATCGACCATCCCTCCGTGGTCACCGTGCACGACGTGGTCGTCGAGGACGACCGGCCCTGGATCGTCATGGAGTTGGTGCGCGGCCGGTCGCTGGCGGAGGTGCTCGCCGAGGGGACGGTCCCGGCGCGGGAGGCGGCCAGGATCGGGCTGGCGGTCCTCGGCGCCCTCGTCGCCGCGCACGAGGCCGGAGTGCTGCACCGCGACGTGAAGCCCGCGAACATCCTGCTCGGCCGGCACGGCCGGGTGGTGCTCACCGATTTCGGCATCGCCCATGTCGAGGGCGAGGAGCCGCTGACGGAGACCGGGGCGTTCATCGGGTCGCCGGAGTACATCGCCCCCGAGCGGGTGCTGGGGCAGCGGCCGGGGCCCGAGTCCGACCTGTGGTCGCTCGGGGTCGTGCTCTACCAGGCGGTGGAGGGCGTGTCGCCGTTCCGCCGGCAGGCCACACCGTCGACCTTCCAGGCCGTCCTGCTCGCGGAGTTGCCGCCGCCGCGCGCGGCGGGGCCGCTCGCCGGGCCGATCCTGGGGGTGCTGCGCAAGGAGTCGTCGGCGCGTACGACCGCCGCGCGGTTCGGCGACGAGCTGCGCTCCGTCCTCGACCCGCCGCGCGTTCCGTCCCAGGCCGGGGGCACGGCCGTGGCCACCGCGGTCGGCGGGATCGGCGGGGCCGGCGCGGTGGTCGGGGCCGGTTCGGCCGGCGGGGGCGGCGCCGTCGAGCCCGCCGCCGGCCGGGCGATACGGGCACTGCGCCGCAGCCGCCGCGCGCAGGCGGTCACCGCGGTGGTGGTCGCGGCCGCGGTGGCGGGGGCGGTGATCGCGATCGTCTCCCCGTTCGGCGGTGGCCTGCCCAAGGGCTGGAAGTCGTACCAGGAGCGGGGCGTGGACGCCACGGTCGCGGTGCCCGGCGACTACGTGCGCAGCATCGCCGACAAGAAGGTGACGTACACCGACCCGCACGGGGTCTTCACGGTGACGCTGTCCAAGAAGCAGGGCGAGAAGGACAGCGCGGCGGGCGTCGCCAACGCCAACCTCCAGTGGTACAAGGACGGCGGCCAGATCAAGTACTCCGACACGGTGCAGGACGCCGACGGCCGGGTCGTCGAGGCGACGCAGCAGGGCCAGACCGCGGCCCGGCTCGACGTCCACTACACCGACCTGTCGGTCGACGCGCACACGGCCGCGCGCGAACTCGAACTGGACGTGGTCAGCGGGGACGGCGACCTGTACACGCTGGATGTGGTGATGCCAGCCGCCGCCACCCAGTCCGCGCAGGGGCAGCGCATCTTCGACCAGGTCAAGAAGCATCTGACGATCCACACCTTGTGAGTGCGCCCGTCGCCCGTGGCGGCCGCGCACCGAAGGATCGTCCCGGCAGGCGAGAAGGAGAGTCATGACCACACCTCCCGGAGGACCGGGCCCCTACGGCAACCCCGGCGGCGCCGGAGCCGACCCCCGAGTCGCCGGCGGCTACGGGCCCCAACCCGGCGGCTACGGGCCCCAGTCCGGTGGATACGGTGCCCCACCGGGCGGGTATGGCGCCCAACCCGGCGGGTACGGGCCGCCGCCTACCACCGGGTACCCGCCCCAGGGGCCGGGGCCGGGGCAGAGGCCGGGGCAGGGCGGGGCGCTTCCGCAGGACGACGGCCGTACACCCGGGAGCGGTGGCTGGCAGCCGCGCGGCGCCGAGGCGTACCGCAAGCAAGAGCCGCCCCCCATACGGCAGTTCGACGCCGCGCCGCGCCGCTCGCGGTTCGGGCTGGTGGCCCAGTTCGTGTTCCAGTTCCTCTACATACCGGTGTGGGCGCTGATCGCGCTCGCCCTGCTTGCCCTGGTGATCTGGATCGACACCGGCTCCAGCGCCAACGTCGGCCTGTCGGAAGGGGTGTTCGGTTTCACGAAGACCGGGATCTCCTGGCGGCGGCTGCGCGCGGAGTGGAGCGGCCGGGCCGAGAGCTGGGCGCCGTTCACCGACTCCCGCCTCGCGGAGCGCTTCACGAAGGCGGAGAAGAGCAGCGGCTGGGCCGTCTCCGAACTCCCGCCCAGCGGCGTACGGCGCGCGAAGTGCGAACTGCCGGTGGAGCACTACCGCGGCCTGGACTCGGCCGCGCTCGACCAACTCGCCCGGCGACGCGGCTGGTCGATGGACTGGGACGCCACCAGGAAGCCGGCCGAGGCGGTGCACTTCTTCCGGCTGATCCCGCCACCGCAGCACACCGGTGTGCCGGACCCGTACGGGCCCGCGCCGTACCCGGGAACGCCGTGGGGGCCGCTGCCGCGCCGGTTCGCGATGCCGCTGCTCACCTTCGTCTTCCTGCCGCGGCTGCGCGCCCTGGAACTGCGGGGCAGCGCCGACGCCTACCTCGCCCACCTGCGGGCGTACCTGCCCGAGCAGATCCGCACCGAGACCGAGAGGAACCCCGCCAGGGGCTACCAGGCCGACGAGTCCGGCCGCGTCCTGCGCCGGATCGCGGTACGGCCCTGGCACTTCCGCGGCGCGGGCGCGCACGCCGTCCTGCGCGTGGCGGCGGAGCAGGGATGGCGGCTCGACCACTCCTTCCCGGCCCGCCCCGCCGGCACGGTCCACCTCTGCTGCCCGGAACTTGCCACGCCCGTCGTCCCCGGATGACCCGCGCGACCCGGGAGCGCCGCTTCAGGGAGCCGAGTTGAGGAACGGGTTGGGCAACCCGGTTACCGGCGCGAAGACTTCGGGGAGAAGGGGGACGATGGCGTCGTGAGGCGGATCTTGGTGGTGGGGGTCACCGGTGCCGGGAAGACGACGCTCGCGCGGGCTCTGGGCGGCCGACTCGGGCTGCCCTGCCACGAGATGGACGCGCTGTACTTCAACGGACCCGGCTGGGCGGTCAACGGCAGGTTGGCCGAGGACGTGTCGAGCCTTGTCGCCGAGCCGGGCTGGGTCTTCGACTCGCTCGGCTATCCGGAGGTCCGCGATCTGCTGTGGGACCGGGCCGGCACCGTGGTGTGGCTGGACTATCCCCGGCGGGTCGTCATGCCCCGCGTCCTGTGGCGTTCGTTGCGGCGTACGGTCACGCGCGAGGTGCTCTTCGGCGGCAACAGGGAGACGTGGGCGGGCTGGTTGAGCCGGGAGCACCCGGCGTGGTGGGCGTGGTCCCAACACGCGCCCCGGCGGCGCGAGATCGGGCGCCGTGCCCGCGATCCCCGCTTCGCGCCTCTCGACGTCATTCGCCTCGGCCACCCCAAGGACACCGCGGCCTGGCTGGCGTCGCTCCGACCGGGCGGCGCCTCACGCGGCGGACCGGCGGAAGGCAACGGGCGCGTGCCGTAGGCGCGTTGAGGTGCCCCCACCCCGATCGTCCTCTCGACCGTCTTCTCGATCGTCGAGGCGCCGTCCGAACGGAGCCGCCCGCCGCCCGCTCAGCCGGCTGACGGGCGCCGCGGCGGCGGGTCCACCGCGGCGGCTACGGTCGCCATCGCGGCCAGGGCCCGAGCGGCGGACCCGAGCCGGCGGGTGTCGGAGACGGCCAGCGACACCGGCCAGCGCAGGTCGGCGTCCGTGACCGCCAGCTGCCGTATGTCGTCGCGCGCGGGGATGACGAACCGCGGCAGCAGGGCGATGCCCAGGCCCTGCCGGACGAAGGCCGCGCCGGTGGAGATGTCGGTGATCTCGATGGCCACCTGCCGGCTCAGCCCGGCGGTGGCGAACGCCCGGTCGGTGACGCTGCGGTTGCCGTAGCCGAGGGGGAAGTCCACGAACCGCTCGTCGGCCAGCTCGGCCATCGCCACCGACGCCCGCTCGGCGAGCCGGTGCCCGGCCGGCACGACCAGGTCCAGCGGGGCGAAGGTCAGTTCGTGCAGGCGCACGCCCGCCGGGGGCGGCCCGGGAAGGGAGACGAAGGCGAGGTCGAGGGCTCCTTCGGCGAGCGAGGCGACCAGACCGCCCGAGCCGGTCGGGGCCGCCGTCAGCCGCAGTGCCACGTCCGGGTGGCGGCGGTGGAACTGCCCGAGCAGGCCGGGCAGGTCGATCAGCGCGACGGATGTCAGCGTGCCGATCCGCACGGTGCCGCGCAGGCCCCCGGTCACCTCGCCCACGGTGTCGCGGGCGTCCTCGACGGCGTCGAGCGCGGCCCGGGCCTTGGGCAGGAGCGCGGTCCCGGCGTCGGTCAGCTCCACCCGGCGCGAGGTGCGGTCGAGCAGCGGGACGCCGAGTTCCCTCTCCAGTGCCTTCACGGTCGCGGACACCCCGGACTGCACCACGTGCAGGCGCTCGGCGGCCCGGGTGAAGCTGAGCTCCTCCGCGACGGCCACGAAGTACTCCAGATGCCTGAGCTCCATGGCCGCGATCCTCTCATATTCATCATCCGATGTGCTGATTGCCAGCAGAAACGATTGTTGGACGTGATGGACCCGCGAGGCGCACCGTGGTGTCGTCGAGCCACGGAGGACAGACATGACGACCCAGACGGCACCCAAGACGGCGAGCGAGACGGCACCCCGGACGGCACCCGAGACGAAGACCGGCACGACCGGCAAGGCGCCCGGGCCCGCCCCCTCACCGGAGGCGTACCCCGAAGCCGATCCGGCCGGCCGCGGCTCCCGCCGGCACTCCGTCGGCTTCTGGCTCATCGCCGCCGTGTTCCTGACCTCGATGGCCTTCTCGACGGTGCCGACCCCGCTCTACCCGCTCTACCAGCGGCGCGACGGCTTCTCGACCTTCACGATCACCGTCGTGTTCGCCGTCTACGCGGTCGGTGTGGTCGCGAGCCTGATGCTGGCCGGGCACATCTCGGACTGGGTGGGCCGCAAGAGGGTGCTGATCCCGGCGCTGGCCCTCGAAGCCGTCGCCGCCGTGCTGTTCTTGTCCTGGCCGGCGCTGCCCGGCCTGATCGTGGCGCGGTTCGTCACCGGACTGGGCGTCGGCATGATCACCGCCACGGCCACCGCCCACCTGCACGAACTGCACGCGGCCGGCCGTCCCGGTGCCGGCCGCGGGCGCTTCGAGGTGGTCTCGACGGCCGCGAACATCGGCGGTCTCGGGGTCGGCCCGCTGGTGGCCGGCTTCCTCGCCCAGTTCGTCACCGAGCCGCTCCGCACGCCGTACCTGGTCTTCGCGATCCTGCTGCTCCTGGGCATCGTCGCCGTGGCCGCCGCCCCCGAGACCGTCGAGGAGTTGCCGCAGCGGCCGGCCTGGCGGCCGCAGACCGTCTCGGTCCCGTCCGGCGGCCGGACCGGCTATCTCGCCGCCGTCGTCTCCGCGTTCAGCGCCTTCGCGGTGTTCGGCATGTTCTCCTCGCTCGCCCCGGCCTTCGTAGCCGGCCCGCTGCATCACCCCAGCCGCCTGCTCGCCGGGGTCGTCGTCTTCATGGTCTTCGGCACCGCGGCGCTCGCCCAGTCCGCCACCACCCGTATGACGGCGGGCATACGGCTGGCCGTCGGCCTCCTCGGCGAGGCGGCCGGGCTGGTCGTCCTGGCCGCCGGCATGGAGCGGGCCGACCTCGCCGCGTTCCTGGCCGGCGGCGCGCTGGCCGGCGCGGGCGCGGGCGTGCTGTTCAAGTCCGCGATCGGGACCGTGATCGCCAAGTCCGCTCCCGCGCAGCGCGGTTCCGCCCTGGCCGGGCTCTTCCTGATCGCCTACCTCGGGCTGATCGTCCCCGTCGTCGGCCTCGGCGTCGCGACCCGCTCCCTGCCGGTCACCACGGCGATGCTCTGGTTCACCGGTGCGCTCCTGGCCGTCATGACCGGGGCCGCCGCCCTGGCCGGTACGGCCCGCCGTACCGCCGCGGGCGCCTGACCGGCCGCCTGACCCGCCGCCTGACCGGCCGCCTGAGCCGCCGCCGTACGCGGGAGCCCGGGCGTCCCGATCACGTCCGTCCCGGAGCGGTCCGAGCGCACGGCGAACGCGCCCGGGCCGTACGGGACATGGGGCCGCGCGCCGTCGGCTCCGGCATGACACGGCGTACGGGCTTGACTAGCCTGCTGCGCATGACTGCGTACGGGGGAGACGGAAGTGGTCCGAGTGGGATGGGAGCCGAGCCACTCGCGGAGAACGACCCGAGCCGGATCGGCCCCTTCACGCTGCTGGGCCGGCTCGGGTCGGGCGGGATGGGGCGGGTCTACCTGGGCCTGGCCGGCGGGCGGTTCGCCGCGGTCAAGCAGGTGCACCCGCATCTGACCGACGACGAGGGGTTCCGGCGGCGCTTCGGCCACGAACTCGACAACCTGGCCCGCCTGCCCGCGGGAGTCAGCGCCGAACTCCTGGACAGCGACCGGGAGTCGCGGCCACCCTGGCTGGCCACCGCGCACATTCCCGGTATCACCCTGGACGAGGCGCTGCGGGTCAACGGCGGACCGATGCCCGTCGCGGACGTCTGGCTGCTGCTGCGGGAGGCCGCGGCGGGCCTGGCGGTGGTGAACGAGGTCGGCATCGTGCACCGGGATCTCAAGCCGTCGAACGTGATGCTGCGCGCGGACGGGCTCACCCTGATCGACTTCGGGGTGGCGATGGCGCTGGAGCAGAGCCGGTTGACCCAGTCCGGGATGGTGATCGGCACCCCCGCGTACATGTCGCCGGAACAGGCTTCCAGCCAACGGGATTTGACGGGTGCCACGGACGTGTTCGCCCTGGGCTGCCTGCTGGGGTACGCGGCGACCGGGCAGCCGCCGTACGGGGACGGCGGCGGCGTGCAGATGCTCTACCGCATCATCCACCAGGAGCCGGACCTCGCGCCGCTTCGTGCGGTCGACGCGGAACTGGCGACGGTGGTCGCCGACTGCCTCGCGCGCGAGCCTCAAGACCGGCCCACCGCAGCGGAGTTGGCGGCGCGGGCCGCGTCGCACGTCGCCGCCGGCGTGCCGCCCTGGCCGCCGCGCGTGCGCGAACTGCTGGCCACGCGCCGCGAGTCGGCGAAGCGGGTCCCCGAACCGGAGGCGGGGGAGCGGGCGACGGAGGCCGCCGCTGAACTGCCCCCGGGTTCCGAGCCCGGACCCGGCCCCTCGGGCCCGAAGCCCGGACCCCAGCCTGATCCGGAGCCCGCGCCCGAACTCGCGCCCGCGCCCGTGCCCGAGCCCGAGCCCGAGCGGCGCAGGTTGCGGCTGCCGCGCGTCCTGGTGATTCCCCTGGTGGTCGTCGCGACCGGCGGTGCGGTGGCGCTCACCCCGTACCTGCTCACGCCGAAGGACCACGACGCGCACTCACCGTCCGCTGGCGGCGGCACGGCGGCCGCCCTGCCCAGCACCGGCACGTCGACCGGCTCCGCGACGCCCTCCGGGTCCAACTCCGCTGTCAGGAGGGGGCCTTCACCCTCCAAGGGCGCGACGTCCCCCTCGGGCGGCACGCACGCCGGCGCGGCCGGCACCGGGACCTCGGGCACGCGGGCCGGCTCGGGATCGGCCGGCCGTTCCGGCGGGTCCTCGTCGGGCTCGGGCGGGTCCGGCGGCTCGAAGTCCTCGGGCAGCTCCGGCGGCTCGGGCGGCGCTTCTTCGGGTTCCACCGGCTCGTCCGGCTCGGGCGCCACCATCACCGCGAGCGGCACCCACCGGCTGGTGTCCGCCCTGGACGGGCACTGCCTCGCCTACGACGTCAACCACAGCACCTCCGCCTACCTGGCGAGCTGCGGCTCCAGCGGCCCCTTCAAGTGGACCTACGCCGCGGTGTCCGGCGGCACCTTCGAACTGCGGAACGCCGGCAGCGGCAACTGCCTTGCCGGCAGCGGGGACAACTTCAGCTACGTGGTCTCCTGCGGCAGTTCCGACGCCGACCGGTGGAAGCTCGGCCGCTCGACTTCCTCCGGCACCACCCTCCAGAACGTCTCGGCCGGCCAGTGCCTCCAGAACGACACCACCGTCGGCGCGTACGCGACCACCACCGCCTGCGGCAGCTCCGCCGACCTCCTCTGGTCCAACGACTGACCGTCCGCCCCCGCGCCACCGCACCGCCCGAACGCCCCGCCCGAACGCCCCGCCGCCATCGGAGCCCGACCGCACGGCAGGCGGCGATGGCGACGGGAACGCGAACGGGACGGCGTGCGTGCGTTCCGCGCCGCCGAGGTGGGGCCTACACGGGTGACAGCAGCCACTGCTGCGAGGTGCTCCCGGTGTTGCCCTGCTGCTGGAGCGTGGCGCTCCGGCTGGTGGAGGCGTCGGTGACGCCGAGGACGAGGCCGCTTCTGACGCTGGTGAGGGTGACGTAGCCGTTGCCCACGGGGGCGGTGGTCCACTGCTCGTTGGTGCTGCCCTGGAGCGGGTACTGGATGATCGCGGCACCGGGCGACCTGCTGCCACCGGCGACGTTCATGCCGAGGCCGGAGGACACGTTGACGAGGTTGTGGACGCCGCCGGGCAGCGGGACGAACCTCCAGCTCTGGTTCGCGCCGCCGTCGACCGGCCACTGGATGAGCGCGGTGCCGGCGGCCTTGGAGGCGGAGGGGTCGTCGATGGCCAGGCCGCTGTTGCGGTTGACCAGCACATGGGTGGCGGCGGGGGCGGGTGACCCCGACGTCGCGTAGAGGCGGCCGGCGAAGCGGCGGGCGAAGCCGTCGCCGGTGGAGGCGGTGACGGTGTAGTCGTAACGGCCGGCCGAGGTGGCCTTCAGCGTGGTCCGGGAGCTTCCGCCGGCCGCCACGGTGAGGGTGGTGGCGGCGGCGCCGGCAGGGGCGAGGTAGGCGGCGTTGGGCTGGACGGTGAAGTCGGTGGGGACCGAACCGGCGTTGCTGACGGTCAGGGTCAGCGTGGCGCCGTCCTGGTTGTCGACGACGCGGGCCTCGGGGTGGGCCTTGGTGGTGTCCGTCCAGGTCAGGACGTTGCCCTGGAAACCGCGGAGGTAGCCGTCGGGGCCGTGCAGGTCGATGTCGTAGGGGCCGCCGCCGTAGGTCTTCGCGGAGAAGTAGTCGGTGAGGCTCCCGCCGACCGGGCAGTTCAGGTTCCACGCCTGGAAGGTGCGGTGGTTGACCGTGTAGGCCGTGAAGCTTCCGGCCAGGGTGCCCGCGTTGTCGGTCTCGAACCAGACGCGGTTCGTCGAGGTGTCGGTCCAGGACGCGGTGTCGAAGACGTAGCCCAGCGGCTGCGCGGGGCGGTCGCCGGACTCCTGCGCGGGCAGCGCGCCGGTGGCGGGCAGCGTGGGGGCCGGCAGCGACTTCTGCCGGTCGGCGGCGGCGACCAGGGCAGCGGTGTCGGGCAGGTCGGTCGGGAACGCGACGGGACCGGTGCCGAAGGTGAAGGCGCTGGTGAGGTCGCCGCTGACCGCGCGCCGCCAGTCGGAGATGTTGACGCAGCGCACGCCGGTGACCAGTTCGGCGAACCGCACGGGGGAGGTGTGGTCGAACACCTGGGAGCAGACCCGGCCGCCGGTGGACCAGGGGGAGATGACGGTCATCGGGACGCGCGGGCCCATCCCGATCGGGGTGCTGCCGACGAACTCCGCGGCGGTGCCGGGGGCGGGGACGGGCGGCGCGACGTGGTCGAAGAAGCCGTCGTTCTCGTCGTAGTTGTAGAAGACGACGGTGGAGTCCCAGGTGGCCTGGTCGGCGGCGATGGCGGAGAGCACGCCGCTGACGAAGTCGGCGCCGTCGGCCGGGCGGTAGGCGGGGTGTTCGGACTTGGCGGTGGGGGCGACCACCCAGGAGACGGTGGGGAAGGTGCCGGCCGCGATGTCGGCGCTGATCGCGGAGGTGATGCTCGCGACCCGGGCCATGCCGCGGGTGTACAGCGGGGAGGTGGTGGGGGCGTTCACGAACTGGGTGAACCAGGCGAGCGGGTTGCAGTCGTAGTTGTCCGCCTCCTGGTAGACCCGCCAGGAGACGCCGGCGTCCTGGAGCATCTCCGGGTAGGTGGTCCAGGAGCAGCCGCTCTCGACGTTGACGGTGACCGGGCCGCCGGCCGTGCCCGCCGGGTCGATCATCCCGGTCCACAGGTAGAGCCGGTTGGGGTGGGTGGGGCCCTGGACCGAGCAGAAGTACTGGTCGCAGATGGTGAAGGCGTCGGCCAGCGCGTGGTGGAAGGGCACGTCGGCGCGGGTGTAGTAGCCCATGGCGTAACCGGACTTGTTCGGGACCCAGTTGTTGTTCAGGCCGTTGTTCCAGGCCGCGTGGGTGCCGGACCAGGAGTGGTCGAGGTCCTTGACCTGCTGGGCGTCGCAGACCGAGGTGTCGAGGTGCCAGGGCTGGAGGATGCCGCCGCCGCCCGCCGAGCCCTTGGTGTCCTGGTTCCAGACGTTCGAGCCGCTCGGGAAGCGCAGCGGCGAGGTGTCGCCGAAGCCGCGTACGCCTCGGAGGGTTCCGTAGTAGTGGTCGAACGAGCGGTTCTCCTGCATCAGGATCACGACGTGCTCGACCGAGGAGAGCGAACCCGATCCGGTGGAGGCCGCCATGGCCTTCTGGACGCCGAGGGGCAGCCCGCCCAGCGCGGTGCCCGCGCCGACGGCGGCGGCCGAGCCGAGCAGGGTTCTGCGGGTGATCGGGGACATGGACAGACCTTTCGTCGGGCAGCGCGGGGGTGGGGTCCCGCGGCTGCTGGGATCTGGCTATGCAGAACTTGGCGCATCACACCTTCACCTGTCATGACACATTGGCTGTCCGGCAGGTGAACGGCTGTCGAGCGGATGGCCGCCACGATCGGCGTCAATTCCGTTGCTGGGCGCGGTTTTCCCCCGTAGGGCGCGGTGCGGCGGGGGCTCGGCGGTGCATGGCGGCGCATGGTGGGCGAGGGGGGATCGAGGCGGTCCGGTGCTGACAGGGTGAACAATAAGCCAAGCTGTAGCTATAGGTCTTTGATTTCTGCCTGCCGTCATGACAAGTTCAGACCATGACGTCTTCGATGGATACCGTCCCGGTCCGCTATGCCCGCTGGGACGGGGTGGGGAGCCCGTTCTCCGTGGTCTCGGACCGCACCTCCGTCGTTCCGGGGTCCGGAGAGCTGCTGGTGCGGATCGACCTGGCCACGGTCTGCGGCAGCGACCTCCATACGGTGTCGGGCCGGCGTCCCTCCCCGGTGCCCGCGCTGCTCGGCCACGAGCAGGTGGGCACGGTGCTCGGGGTGGGCGCGGGCGGCGTGCGCTGCGTGGACGGGTCGCCGGTGACGCCCGGCACGCGGGTGGTCTGGTCGGTCACCGCGTCCTGCGGCAGCTGCGAACGCTGCGCGCGGGGACTGCCGCACAAGTGCCTGGGTCTGCGGAAATACGGGCACGAACCGCTGGTCGAGAGCGCGCCGTTGACCGGCGGGTTCGCCACCCACTGCGTCGTGCTGCCGGGCACGGCGGTCGTCGCGGTGCCCGCCGACCTGCCGGACGAGGTGGCCAGTCCGGCGTCCTGCGCGACCGCGACCGTCGCCGCGGCGATCGCCGCCGCGGGTCCGCTGGAGGGCCGGCGGGTGCTGGTGACGGGAGCCGGGATGCTCGGTCTGACGGCGGTGGCCATGGCCACCACGGCGGGCGCGCGGGTGGCCGCGGTGGACCCCGATCCGGCCCGGCGCGACCAGGCACTCACCTTCGGCGCGGCCGAGGTGCACGACGGTTCGTCCACCCCGGGGGAGGCCGACGTCGCGATGGAGTTCTCCGGCCATTCGACCGCGGTGCAGCGGTGTTTGGACGCCCTCGCGGTGGGCGGTACGGCGGTGCTGGTCGGTTCGGTGTCACCGGGCGCGACCGTGGCCCTCGACCCGGAGCGGGTGGTCCGCGGGCTGCACACCGTGGTCGGCGTGCACAACTACCGCCCGGTGGACCTCGCGGCCGCCGTACGGTTCCTCGCCGCACACCACCGCGGCTATCCGTTCGCCGACCTGGTGGGGGGAACGTACGGGCTGGACCGGATGGACGCCGCGCTCGCGGCCGCCCGCGGCGCCGCGGCGCCGCGGCAGGCCGTGGCGCCGCGGCAGGCCGTGGCGCCGCGCCTTTGAGGCGGTTCGCGCCTTGCCCGTGAACCGGGGCCCTGGCGCCGAAGCCGGGGACCCGCGCGGTCAGAGCCTCGCGGTGCGCGTACTACGGGTGTTGGTCACCGTCACGGTGGCCACGTCCGGCCGGTAGCGGTCGTCGGACCACTCGATCGGCACGCCCTGGGAGTCGGTGGTCAGACGCCGCTCCCGCAGCAGCGCCGACCCCGGTGCCACGTCGAGCAGTTCGGCGTCGGTGGCGTCGGCGGCCACCGCGTCGAAGGTGTGCCGGGCCGAGGCGAGATCCGTACCCAGTTCGGTGAGCAGCGCGTAGATCGAGCCCGCGTCGAGGTCGGCGCTCATCAGCGGCCGTCCGACCGACTCGGTGTAGGTCATCCGCTCCAGCATGGCCGGGCGGCCGTTGAGCAGGCGCAGCCGCAGGAGCTGGACCACCAGGTCGTCGGCGCCGATCTGGAGAGCTGCGGCCACCGCCGGGTCGGGGCGGCGCAGGGCGATCTCCTGGAGGCGCTGGCCCGGGACGTGTCCGGTCAGCTCGGCGCGCATGGTGAAGGACAGGAACGACCCGAACGGCTGGGACGGCACGGCGTCCAGGACCATGGAGCGCTTCCCCTGGCCGCCGCTGATCAGGCCCTCCTCGCGCAGCGTCGCCAGCGCCTGCCGTACCGGGGTGCGCGAGGCGGAGAACTCCTCGCAGAGGTCGGCCTCCGAGGGCAGTGACTCCCCGACCCCGATCTCGCCGCTTCGGATGCGCCGACGCAACTCGGCTGCCATGGCGCTGTGCAGAGACTCCTTCACACGCCTGACCCTACAGGCGGGCGAATTCTCCCGATCCGTGGCCCCGGATCGCTGGCGTAACCGATCTTGTCATCATAGGGCGAGGCGTCGTGTGCGATCGGTGTGATCCAAGGGGCCGATGGGGTCGATTGGTCCGGATTCATCGCGTTGGTTCCAGGTGAACAGTCGATGACTTGTAAGTACAAGACGTTGACGCCCTTCTGGGCCGCTGCGACAGTCCTACTCAACCGCGAGCCGGCGCACCCCGTGACCGTCCCCGCCCGCAGTCCGCGGCCTCCGCACGCGAACCCACCACCTCGCGCACACCACCACGAAGGACGACTGTGCGAACTCCGCTCCCATCGGCCTGCCCCGACCGCACCCGCACCCACCTCCGCGACAGCGTGGCGGCCCTGCCCGCGCTCATGGACGCTCATGACCAGGGGGACACGCTGTGACCGCCGCCGCCACCACGACCATCGCCCGCCCCGCCGGCGTCCAGAAGACCCTGGACGACGCCCCGCTCAGCACCTTCCACCTGAAGGCCGCCGTCGTCGCCGGCGCCGGCTTCTTCACCGACTCCTACGACCTGAACGTGATCGGCACCGTGATGCTGCTGGTCAAGCCGCAGTTCGGGCTCGACTCCGGCCAGGTATCGCTGGTCACCAGCTCCACCCTGCTGGCGGTCGCGGTCGGCGCCCTCATCTTCGGCCGCCTCGGCGACCTCCTCGGCCGGCGCCGGATCTACGGGCTCGAAGCGGTGCTGATGATCGTCGGCGCCCTGGTGTCGGCGTTCGCCCCGAACTTCGCGATCCTGCTGGCCGGACGGCTGATCCTCGGCCTGGGCATCGGCGGCGACTACCCCGCGAGCGGCGTGATCATGACCGAGTTCGCCAACCGCCGCAACCGGGGCCGGCTGGTCGGCACGACCTTCCTGTTCTACGTGCTCGGCCAGGTCGCCGCCTACCTGGTGGCGCTGCTGATCCTCGCGGTCGGCACCCCCGACCACATGGCCTGGCGGATCGTGCTGGGGCTGGGCGCGCTGCCCTCGCTCTTCGTCCTGTGGAACCGCAGGCACATGCCCGAGTCGCCCCGCTGGACCCTGAACGTGGCCGGCGACGCGGCGCGGGCCGCCGACGACCTCGCCGACTACTCCGGGCACACCGTGGCCCGCGAGACCCGGAACTCCGGCACGCCGCGCCCGTCCCTGACCTCGGTACTGCGCGGCCGGCGCTTCCTGCTCGCCCTGCTCGGCACCGCCGGCGCCTGGTTCTTCTTCAACGTCGCCGTCTACGGCAACTCGGTCAGCCAGCCGCTGCTGATCGCCAGCATCACGCCGCAGGCCACCACCATCCGCAACATCGCCATCAACGCGGTCCTCGTGGTCTGCTTCAGCCTCACCGCCGCGATCGTCGGCCTCGCGCTGCTCGACCGGATACCCCGGCGCCGGCTCCAGATCATCGGTTTCGGATGCAGCGCCCTGTCGATGCTGCTGATCTCCGCCATCGGCGGGCTCACCCACACCGTCGTCCCGTTCGCCCTCGTCTTCGGGATCTCCCTGTTCGGCATCGCGCTCGGCCCGAACTACACCACCATGCTGCTCGCCGCCGAGACCTACCCCACCGCCGTCCGCTCCACCGGCCACGGCCTGTCCGCGGGCATCGCCAAGATCGGCGCGTTCCTGGGCGCGCTCATCACCCCGATCGCACTCGACCACTACGGGCTGCGGGTGGTCACCCTGATCGCCGGCATCTGCTTCGTCCTCGGCATCGCGACCACCCTGGTGCTGCGCGAATCGAAGGACCTGGCCCTCAGCGACCTCGACGAGACGCCGGCGGGCCGTCCCGAACCCGAGCCCGTACCGAGCTGAGCCGGGCGGCCGGCGCACGTCAGTTGTTCGCCGCCTGGGCGGCGCGGGCCGAGGAGAGGGCGCCGGTGACGCCCTTGGTGACCGCCCGGACGGCCTCCCCGACCGGTTCGCTCGCCCAGGGACCCGCGGCGAACTTCCGCAACCGGTCCTTGCGGGTGCGCCGGTCGATCCGCGGGAAGACCCGCGTGGACAGTTCGGAGGCGTCCACGAGCAGGACGAGGGCGACGGTGCGTTCGTCGGCGTCGCCGCCGCTCACCGCCCGGGCGACGCGGTCGCGGATCTCGACGCCGGGCACGGGGTCCGCCTCGGTCCAGCGCGTGGCGGGGAACAGGCCGAGGACGCGGTGGCGTTCGGCGTGCACGATGCCGCGGTCGCGGAGCCCGGTCCGCACTTTCTGGTACGCCTTGTCGTTCCTGGCGGAGCCCACCCACCGTGCGGCCCGCCGCGGGCGCCGCTGCTCGCGGATGCGCTTCCACAACTCCTCCGCGGCCGGCCCGGCCTGGCGTACGGCGAGCGCGCCGGACCCGCCGTCGAGCGCGACCAGCCGGTTGTCGCGCACCCCGATCCGCCCGTCCAGCGCCAGTTCCATCAGCACGGCCCCCGCCACGCCGAACGACACCGCCTCGCCGGCGGCGAGCCGACCGGACTGCTCGTTCCTGGAGAGGAGCAACAGCTCTTCCGCCAACGTCAGTTCCATCTGTTCCGCCTCCCCTGGAATAGCTTGGACGCCGTCCGCGGGGCGCCCGGTTCGCCGCGCACGGCACCCGTTTCGCCGTACCCGGCGTATCCGGCGTACCCGGCACCGGCACCCGGTACACCGCACCCGCTTCGGCCCCCGCGAGGCCCCGCGGACCCGCGCCGGATCACTCGCGGGTCCCGGCCGCCCCGACCGGGCCGCGGCGCAGCAGGACCGCCGCCGGGACCAGCGCGGACCCCACGGCGAGCACCGCGCACGCCCCGGCCACCGCGCCGACCGTGCCCCACGGCACCACCACGGCGGACCGTACCGACAGCAGCGCGAGGGCGACCCGGACACCGGCGAGGTCCAGGCCCGTCACCAGGCCGCCCAGCAGCACGCCGACGGCGACCACCAGCAGCGACTCCGCGGCCAGAAGCCACAGCACCTGCCGTACGGTCGCGCCCGCGAGCCGCAGCGCCGCGAGGTCGCGGAAACGGTCGGCGGTCGCCATCACCGTCGTGTTCGCCAGCGCGATGCCCGTGTAGAGCAGGGCGATGCCGAGCACCAGCCAGAAGCCGGTCAGGGTCTGCCGGCCGGTCCGCGGGTACCGCGCCGACGTCCACCGGTCCGCCGTCCGTACCAGCCCGCCGGCCGGCGCCACCGCGTCCCGCAGCGCCGTCACGACGGTGGCGCGGTCCGCGCCGGGCCGCAGCCGCACGTCGATCCGCCGCACGGCGGAGCCCGCACCGTTCGCGGGCGTGACGTACACGCCGTTGTCGCCGGTGCCCTGCCGCAGCACCGCCGCGATCCGCAGCGACCTGCGCGTGCCGTCGCCCAGCCACACCCGCACGCGGTGACCCACCGTGTGGTCGGCCCACTCCTGGTTGACGACGATCGAGTCGTCGTCGAGCGCCGCCAACCGGCCCGCGACGACGGGCGGGCGCGCCACCGCCGCCAGCCCCGCCGGGGAGACCGCCTCGGCCTGGTCCGCGACCAGGGCCACCCCGTCCTCCAGGGTGTGCACGGTGGACGGGGCGAACGCGGCCGCGTCGGCGCCGGGCACCGCGGCGACCCGGGCGACGGTCGCCGGGGCGAACCCCTCGCCGTCGGCGGCGGTGACCACGAAGTCGGCGGCGCTCTGCCCGCGCGCCTCCGCCGCCTTGGCCGCGTCGACGGTCGCGGCCGCGCCCAGCAGCGACCCGGCCAGCGCCACCGACATCAGCACCGGCGCCGCGAGGGCCGCGCTGCGGCGGACGGCCGCCGCTGCGCTCTCCCCGGCGAGCATCCAGGTCGCGCCGGGCAGCCTGGCCGGCAGCCACGCCAGCAGCCGGACCAGCGGTCGCACCACCGCCGGCGCGAGCAGCGCGACCGCGGTGATCAGCACCATCGGCTGCACGGTGTACGCCTTGCGGTGCAGCGCCCCGCCCGGGTCGGCCACCAGGCCCGACACCAGGAGCCAGCCGCCGCCCAGCAGCATCGCGCCGCCCGCCACCAGGCGGCCGGGCGCCATGACCCGGTGGTCCAGGGCCGCGTCCCGCAGCGCCTCGGTGGGCGCGACCCGTCCCGCCCGCCGGCCGGCCGCCCACACCCCCGCCAGGACGACCAGCAGGCCGGTGCCGAACGCCGCCCCGTACGGCCAGGCCGCCCCGCCGATCGCGAACCACCGCGGCGCGACCCGCTGCCCCACCAGCGTCCGGGCCAGCCACGGAGCGCCGTATCCGCCGAGGACGCAGCCCGCGGCCGACGCCGGCACTCCGACCGCGAACGCTTCGGCGCACACCATCCGGCGGACCTGCCGCGGGGTCGCCCCCGCGGTCCGCAGCAGGCCGAACTCCCGCCTGCGCAGGGCGACGGAGAACGCGAACGTCGACGCCACCACGAACACCGACACGAAGCCGGTGACCCCGCCCGCGGTGCCGAGCAGGGCGTAGACGGCGATCATCGCCTCGTGGTCGCCGTTCCGGTCGGGGTCGGCCAGCCGCCGCCGGTCGCCGGTCAGCACCTGGACGCTGGCGGCCGCCGGGTCCGCGGCGACCGCGGAGGCCACCGCGCGGGCGGGCGCCGCCACCACCACGTCGTGGACTCGCGGCGAGAGCCGGGCCGCCTCGGCGCCGGTGAAGAACACCGCCCGCTCGAAGGGAAGAGCGGCGACCGTGCCGACCACGGTCCTGGTCCGTACGCTCCCGGCCGCGCGCATCGCGATCCGCTGCCCCGGGCGGGCCCAGGCGCCGGAGACGACGACCTCGTCCGGCGCGGCGGGCGCGCGGCCCGCGGTGAGCCGGTAACCGGCGAAGCCGGCGGAGGCCCAGGGGTGGCCGGTCAGTTCGGTCGGGCCGTCAGCGCCGTCAGCGCCGTCAGCGCCGTCAGCGCCGTCCGCGCCGTCCGCGCCGTCCGCGCCGTCCGCGCCGTCCGCGCTGTCCGCGCTGTCGGGGCTGCCGGAGTCGTCGGGGAGGACGAGGCGGTCGGCGCCGGCCCGGCCGCGCGCGGCGCTCACCGCGAACGACCGGTCCGCGGTGACCCTGCCGAGCTTCGCCAGCGCGGCGATCAGGCCGGGCGGCACCGGCCGGGGCTGCGACAGTTCCGCGGTCCGCACCCCGATCGGCGTCGGCACCCGCAGGGTGTCGGCGCCGTGCACGACCACCGGCGCCGAGGGGGACGCGAACCGCTCCGGGCCGCGGTGCGGGGCGTGCGCACCGGACGCGAGCGCCAGGCCCGTCGTCGTGATCAGGCCCACCCCGATTGCGAGGGCGACGAAACTGCCGGCGAAGGTGACCCAGCGGGCCCGCAGGGTCCGCAGCGCGGTGCTCAACACGCCGCCGCCTCCAGCCGGGCCATGCGGGCGGCGACCGACTCGGCGGTGGGGGAGTCCAGTTCGCCGCTCGGCCGGCCGTCGGTGAGGAACAGCACCCGGTCCGCGAAGGAGGCCGCGACCGGGTCGTGGGTGACCATGACGACGGTCCGGCCGTCGTCGTCGACCATGGCCCGCAGCATGGCCAGCACCTGGCGGCTCGCCGCGGAGTCCAGCGCGCCGGTCGGCTCGTCGCCGAACAGCACTTCGGGCCGGGTGATCAACGCCCTTGCCAGCGCGACCCGTTGCTGCTGGCCGCCGGACAGCTCGGCCGGGCGGTGCCGGGCCCGCTCGGCGAGGCCGACCCGGGCCAGCGCCTCCGGCACGGCGCCCTTCGCCGGGCGCCGCCCGGAAAGCCGAAGCGGCAGCGCGACGTTCTGCTCCGCGGTCAGCGCGGGCAGCAGGTTGAACGACTGGAAGACGAAGCCGACCCGCCGGCGGCGCAGCAGCGTCAACTCCGTCTCGCTCAGCCCGGTCAGGTCGGTACCGCCGAGCAGCACCGCCCCGGACGTCGGCCGGTCGAGCCCCGCCGCGCACTGCAGCAGCGTCGACTTGCCCGACCCCGACGGGCCCATCACCGCGGTGAAGGTTCCGGCCGGAAAGCCCAGTGTCACGTCGTCGAGCGCGGTGACCCGCGCGTCCCTCGACCCGTATGTCCTGCTCACCGCGCGCAGTTGGACCGCTTCGTTCGCCATGCCTCTCACCCAAGCGCCGGGCGCGGCGGGGCGCAGGAGGGCAGGACCGAGTCCTGGGGTGGGCCCAGACCCACCGGACACGGCCGTACGGCTGGTATTACGGCTGGGGGGCCGGACATGCCCTGAACAAGGGGAAGTTGACGGTCACGTAGGCCACGCGGCGTGCGGACGGGATGGGTTCGGGGTAGGGCAGGCACTACCCCGGAGTTCGGTCCAGCGGGATCGCCTGGCCCCGAACCGCTCTTCTACGGTGGGCGGATGCGCTCCCGCAACGTCTGGCAGGCCCTGGCCCGGCCCGACTACCTGCTGACGTCGTGGCCCTGGCGGGCGGCGGGCTACCTGCTGAGCAGCGCTCCGGTGGGGCTGGCCGCGCTGGTGGTGATCGCCGGGTACGCGGTGGTCGCCGGCGGGCTGACCCTGGTGCTGGTCGGGCTGCCGCTGCTGGCCCTGCTCGGCCTGGTGGGCATTCCGGTGGCGGCCGTCGAACGGTGGCGGCTGCGGCTGATCGACGCCGACCCGGCGCCGAGCGGCCACCGGCCGCCGGGCCGGCCGGGCGTCGTCGCGCTGCTGCGCACCCGGTACCGGGAGCAGGCGACCTGGCGGGAGCTGGCGTACACGCTGCTGCTCGCGGTCGTGCTGTGGCCGCTGGACCTGCTGGCCGCGGGCGTCGCGCTGGCCGTGGCGCTGGGCCTGATCGCCACCCCCGTCCTGATGGCGACGGTCGGCCACGGACGCCAGTACAGGGTGCTCAAGACGTGGAGCGTGTCGTCGTATCCCGAGGCGCTCGGCGCGGCGCTGCTGGGGGTGGTGCTGCTCGGCGTCGTCGGATACGTGCTCGGCCCGCTGGCCGGCGCACGTGCCGGGCTCACCCGGCTGCTCACGTCGCCGCGCGACGACGCGCTGGGCCGCCGGATCGTGGAACTCGCCAGCTCCCGGGGCCGGTTGATGGACGCCTTCGAGGCGGAGCGGCGCCGTATCGAGCGCGATCTGCACGACGGCGCCCAGCAGCGGCTGGTGGCACTGACCATGACCCTCGGCCTCGCCCGCCTGGACGCCCCGCCGGGTCCGGTCGCGGACCTGATCGCGAAGGCACACGACGAGGCCGGCGAAGTCCTCCTCGCGCTGCGGGAGTTGATCCGCGGCATCCACCCCAAGGTGCTGGCCGACTACGGCCTGCCGGCGGCGATCCCGGATGTCGCCGACCGGTCGGCGGTGCCGGTGGACGTCTCCCTCGACCTGCCGGGCCGGCTGCCCGACGCGGTCGAGGCCACCGCGTACTTCGTGGTGTGCGAGGCGCTCACGAACATCGCCCGGCACAGCGGCGCGACCCGGGCCGGCGTGGTGGGCAGGTACGCCGCGGGCCGCCTCACGGTCGAGGTCGGCGACAACGGGCGCGGCGGCGCCTCGGCCGGCCGGGGTTCGGGCCTGATCGGCCTCGCCGACCGGGTATCGGTGCTGGATGGAAGACTCGAACTGTCCAGCCCTCCCGGCGGACCGACCCTGCTGAGAGTGGAGCTGCCGTGCGAGATGACGCCGTCGACCGTCCGCTCCGGGTAGTGCTGGCCGAGGACAGCGTGCTGCTGCGCGAGGGGCTGACCGGACTGCTGGCGCGCTTCGGCCACGGGGTGGTCGCCGCGGTCGGCGACGGCGACGCGCTGCGCGCCGCTGTCGCCGCGCACCGCCCGGACGTCGTGGTGACCGACGTCCGCATGCCGCCCGGCTTCACCGACGAGGGGCTGCGCGCCGCCGTCGCCCTGCGCCGCGCGACGCCCGCGCTCCCGGTCCTCGTGCTCAGCCAGTACGTCCAACGCTCCTACGTCACGGAGCTGTTGGAGACCGGGGACGGCACCGGCGTCGGCTACCTGCTCAAGGACCGGGTCGGCCGGGTCGAGGAGTTCGTGGCAGCCCTCCACCAGGTCGCCGACGGCGGCACCGTGGTGGACCCCGAGGTGGTCCGCCAACTGCTGCGCCACCGCCGCGATCCCCTGGAACGCCTCACCCCGCGCGAACGGGAGGTCCTCGCGCTGGTCGCCGAGGGCCGCTCCAACGCCGCGATCGCCCGCGGGCTCGTGGTCTCCGAGGCCGCGGTCGGCAAGCACATCGGCAACATCCTCGCCAAGCTCGACCTGCCCCCGGCCGAGGAGACCCACCGCCGGGTCCTGGCGGTCCTGGCGTTCCTCCAGTCCTGACGGCATTGCGTTGGCGGTCCTGACGGCCTGCCGCTGAACCGCCGAACCGGATCAGGCCGGGTCAGACCGCGCTGGGCTGCCGGAGTCGGCCGAGCAACTGGTCCCCGATCCGGGCCACTTCCGTGCGGTAGGGGGTGTCGGACAGCACGAAGTGGGTGATGCCGAGTTCGCCGTACCTGCGCAGCGCCGCGGCCACGTCGTCGGGCGAGCCGACCAGCCAGCTGCTGCCCGCGCCGACGCCGCCGACGCGGCCGGGCGCGGTGTACAGGCAGGAGTCCAACACCTCGCCGCGCTCGGTGAGTTCGCGCAGCCGACGCTGCCCGACGGCGCTGTGCCAGTAGGCGGCCGTGGTGTCGGGCCGGTCCGCCATCGCGGCGACCTTCGCCTCGGCGTCGTGCCACGCCTGCTCGGTCGTGTCCCGGATCAGCGTGGTGATCCGCAGCCCGAACTCCAGCGGGGCGTGCCGCCGTTCGAGCGAGGCGCTCAGTGCCTTGAGCCGGTCGATCCGCTCGGCCAGGCCGTCGAGCGGCTCGCCCCAGAAGAGCTGGACATCGGCCTCGGCGGCCGAGACCCGCTCCGCCGCCGCGGAGGCGCCGCCGAAGTACAGCCGCGGGGTCCTGCCGTCCTCGGCACCGTACGGCGGCGGGCTCACCGTGGAGTCCTCGACGCCGAAGAACTCGCCGCGGAAGGTGACGTTCTCCTCGGTCCACAGCCGGCGTACGAGCCGCAGGAACTCGCGGGTGCGGTCGTAGCGGCGGGCCGGGTCGCTCTCGCCGTCGCCGTACGCGGCGGCGCTGTCCAGGCCGCTGACGATGTTGACCAGCAGCCGCCCGCCGCTGAGCCGGTCCAGGGTGGCCGCGGAACTCGCGAAGTGCGCGGGCTGCCAGTAGCCGGGGCGCACCGCCACCAGCGGCTTGAACGTGGTGGTGCGGGCGGCCAGCGCGGTGGCCACGGTGAAGGCGTCCGGCCGGCCCCACCCCGCGCCGATGAGGGCGCCGCCCCAGCCGTGCTCCTCGGCGGCGAGGGCGAGTTCGGTGGAGAATTCGAGCGTGCCCCAGCCGGTCGTGGTGTCGTCGCCCCGGTGGCCGGGTTCGACGGTGTTGGGGATGTACCAGAGGAATTCCGAACTCACGGCGGGACTCCGATTCGTTGCGTCATCGTGCGTTTCCGCGCGTTTCCGTGTGGGCGGCGGCGGGGCCGGCGGGATTCCGGGAAAGTCCCTACGGGGCACCGGAATCGGCCCGGGCGCGGGTGGGTGCGTTGCGCAGCGGGGGCACCGCGGCTGCCGGGGACGGGAACATCTCGGAAGTGCGGTTGCCGGTGCGGGCGCGAGCACGGCCCGGAACGGGCGAAGGGGGCTGCGGGCCTAACGACACAACGCGCTTGCCGACCGCAACAGGTCGACGTACACGCGGGTCACCAGCCTCGTCCTTTGCCGCACACCCGCCAAGCTATGCGCCCCGCGGACCGCTGGCAATGCGCGCACGCGTGACGGCTGTGTGACATCTGCACGCGGCACCCGGCTGGGGCCTGTCGTGTGGATCTCCGTGGGTGAAGGACCGGCTTCCGGTGCTCCCCGAAAGGCTTCGACGGGGGAGGCGCCCCCAGATCGCAGGACATCCCCCGCCGAGGTCAGGGGGGTGGGACTTCCTCAACAGGGCCTCAGCGTCCTCGGGTCGCCGTGACGGCAGCGGCGCCTCTTTGGTTCCCCGATGATGGCGAGTTGGCGCAGCTTTGGTGAACTCATGGTGTGGTCATTGCGAAGATCATGTCAGGATCTCCCCGCCGACAACGCGGTGCGAGGCGCGCACTGCCGTGCACGTCAAGGGCGGGAAACGATGGAGACGTTGGAGGGCGGCCGCACCGCCGCGGGCGCGATGGACCGGGCCGCGCGGCGCGAACGGGCCCGCGAGGGGCAGCGCATGAGGCACCCGCTCACGGCGGAGCCTCCGGAGGGCTCCCGGACGGCGTACGCCTGCGCGGGTCTGGCCGGCCGGGCGCCCGTCGGCGGCGGCGAGGTCGCGACCGTCGAACTGGCGTCCACCGGAAGGCGGTTCGCCGCCATGGTGATCGACCTGGCGATCGCCGCGATCTCGCTCGCCGCGCCGGGAACGCTCGCGTCCGGAATCCAGTACGCGGTGGACCCGGACGGCCAGGGGTACTTCCTGCTCGCGTTCTGGCTGCTCGGGTGCGTCTGGCTGACCTTCTACGGCGCCGTGTTCGTGGCCCTGTGGGGCGGCACCCCCGGGCTGCTGCTGACCGGTCTGCGCGTGGTCCGGCTCTGGGACGGCCACGAGCGGCCGACCTGGAAGCAGTCCTTCCGGCGGGCGCGCCTCCTCGCGGTCGTGGGCTGGCTGATCCCGCTGGTGAACCTCGTGGCGTTCCTCAGCCGGCCCCTCCGCATCCTCACCGAACGCCCCTACCACCACAGCGTGATCGACATCGCCGCCCGTACGGCCATAGCCCGCCGCCCGGCCCGGTGAAGTCCCGGCCCGCTGAAGTCCCGGCCCGGTGAACCCCCGGCCCGCCGAACCCCCGGGCCGTTGACCCGCTCAGCCCTCCGAATCCCCGTCGTCCTCAGCCGTGTTGGCGATGGAGATCGCCTTCCGGTAGCGGAGGTTCACCGCCAGCATCAGAGGCACGATGCCGATCCACACGTAGGTCGCCGCATCGGTGTCGAACGGTGCGAGGGCGGCAGACGTGGCCAGCGCGGCGGACACCGCGAGGGTGCGGGCGAGCACCCAGCGGCCGTAGGCGATGGGGAGGTAGTCGGTGAAGTGGCCGACGTGGCGCAGCCGTAGCCAGAGCAGCACGAAGACCGCGGCCACGGCGAGCACGGCGAGGTTGAAGAAGACCACGGCCGCCGCGTTGGAGCCGTACCGTCCGACCAGGGCGGAGGGGAACGGCAGGAACGCGATCAGCAGCAGGAAGAAGGAGTTGAGGCGGCCCACCCATTCGTCGTGCCAGGCGGAGAGGTGGAAGAGCCGGCGGTGCTGCTGCCAGAAGGCGGCGATGATGACGAACGTGGCCGCGTAGCTGAGGAACTGGCCCTCCAGACGGGACAGCGCGGTGCGCATCTGCCGGGCGGAACCGCTGTCGGCGAGCCGCGGCACCGGGATCTGGAGCACCAGGACGGTCAGGGCGATCGCGAAGACCCCGTCGGTCAGGGCCGTGAGCCGGCCCAGGGAGTGCCTGTCCTGCGCCACGCCACCGCCTTGCTCGCACACCGGGTACCTGGGAGAACCAGAGCTTCCCGTGCGGGCGGCCCGGGTCCGGCCCATTGGTCCGTACGCGGCGTGTCACCGCGGATCGGCGCGGGGCGGCGAGGACCCTGCGGCGGGAGGGGCCCGTGTGCCAGACTGAGCCGCACTTTTCATACCGGGGGGTTGAGCGTACGTGTCCCTGTTCCGCGGCCGCCGCAAGGTCCGCCTCACCCGGCACCGCACCGTCGACAGCCCGTTCGGGCAGCTCCGGATCAGCTACGACGGCTGGCCGTCGGTCATCGCGGTGCTCGACGGGCCGAACGTGCCGACGGTGACGACGCTGCCCGGCCGCGACCTCGGCGGCATGACGTTCGACGGCCGGCCGATACCCCTCCAACGCGCCGGCCGGGCCTGGTCGATGAGCCGCGCGAGCCGTACCCGCACCGCCCTGGTCGGCGACCGCGGCTACGAACTGCGGCCCACCGGCCTGCGCCGCGCCCTCCTCCTGCGCGACGGCACGCCCATCGCCGCCGCCCACGGCACCCTGCGGTCGTACTCGCCCTTCCGGGAGATCCCCGGGCTCGACGCCCGCCTGCGCTGGCAGCCCGGCATCGACCCGACCGACGTGGCGATCGGCCAGGCCCTGGTGATCGCCTTCGGCGCGGGCGCCCCGGGCGCGCTGGCGAACGTCTTCCTCTTCTGGCTCGACTGGATCTAGGCCGGGCCCCGACCAGGCCGCTCACCGACCAGGCCGGTCCCCCGACCGGCGCAAGGGGGTCCGGCGAGCTCCAGGGAGGCCCCCGGGAACGAACGCCGCGGCGTTTCCGTCTACAGTCCTGTAGTCAGACATGGATCGTAGGGCGGCGCCCGCGTGGCGCCAGGAAGGCGGCGGCTTCGTGAAGCGGTCCCGACACGGCGGCGGTGGCGCGGCGAGGGCGGCCGGCGCGGCCATGAGCAAGGTACCCGAAGTGACCGTGCTGTTCTGGCTGACGAAGGTGCTCACCACCGGTATGGGTGAGACCACCTCGGATTTCCTCGCCCGGGTGCTGAGCCCGGTCGGGGCCGGAGCGATCGGGCTGCTCGGGCTGGTCGGCTCGCTGATGCTCCAGTTCCGCGCGCCACGCTACTCGGCCTGGACGTACTGGTCGGCGATCGTCATGGTGAGCGTCTTCGGCACGATGGCCGCCGACGTCGTGCACGTCGTGGTGGGCATCCCGTACGCGGTCTCCACCGTGGCCTTCGCCGTGATCCTCACGGCCGTGCTGATCGCCTGGTACCGCAGCGAGGGCACCTTGTCGATCCACAGCATCCGCACCCGGCGGCGCGAGAAGTTCTACTGGGGCACCGTGCTGGCCACCTTCGCGCTGGGCACCGCCGTCGGCGACCTCACCGCGGGCGGTCTGCACCTCGGCTACTTCTCCTCCGGCGTGATGTTCGCGGCGCTGATCGCCGTACCCGCCGTCGCCTGGCTCGGCTTCCGGCTCAACCCGGTCGCCACCTTCTGGGCCGCCTACGTCCTGACCCGCCCGCTCGGCGCCTCCTTCGCCGACTGGATGGGCGCCTCCACCGCCCACGGCGGCCTCGGTTGGGGCACCGGCCCGGTCAGCCTGGTCCTCGCCGTCCTCATCGCCGGCCTCGTCGCGTGGCTCGCCGCCCGCCAGCGCTCCACCGCCCCCACCGACCAGCCCCACCACTCCACCGAGACCCCCGCCCCGGCATCCGCTCCCACCCGCTAGTGCGGTGGCCCCGCACCGGAGACGAGCCGGACGCGCACCGCCGCCGCGGCGCCGCGGGACGGTTCGCCAGGGGGTCAGTTCCTCGGCGGTGCCGGGAACGGGGCGCCGGTCAGCTGTTCGCTCAACTCGCGCAGCCGGCGCCGCGCTTCGGGGTCGTAGGCGTCATGGGCGGCGCGGGTACGGCGGGCGCCGTCGAAGTACTGGCCGGAGACGCCGTCCAGGGCCGGATCGGTGATCAGGCGCAGCGTGTTGCGCATGCCCTCTTCGAGGGTGCTGTGCGGGGCGATGCCCATGAGGATCTTGGTCGGCATGAAGGTCGCGGGGTGCAGCGCGTTGGCCGTCACGCCCTGGGGCGCCAGCGTCTCCGCGAGGTCCACGGTGAGCATGATCTGCGCCAACTTCGCCTGGCAGTACGCCTGCATCACGTCGTAGCCGCGGGTCAGCATCGGGTCGGCGAAGTCGATCGGCGCCTGGCCGGCCGAACTGACGTGCACGATGCGGGCGGGGGCGGAGCGGGCCAGCAGCGGGGCGAGGCGCACCGCGAGGACGTAGCCGGCCAGGTAGTCCACCTGGAACGTCAACTCGTGGCCGTCCGCGCTGACCTGGCGGTCGGGGGAGGCGATCCCGGCGTTGTTGACCAGTACGTCCAGCCGGTCGAGCCCGGCCGCGCGTTCGGCCAGCGCGTGGACGTCGGCGAGGTTCGCGAAGTCCGCGCGCAGGAAGCTCAGCCGGTCGTTGCCGGTGGCCGCGCGAAGCTCCGCGAGGAGGTCCTCGCCCTTCCGGTCGCTCCTGCCGTGCAGCACCAGCGTGGCGCCCCGCGCGGCGAGTTCACGGGCCAGCGCCCGGCCGAGGCCGTCCGTCGCCCCCGTGATCATGATCGTCTGCTGTTCGATGGCCCGCATGGTCCCGAGCCTACTCTTGTTTCGAGACTTTCCGTCTCGGATTTACGGGTGCGCGGATGGTCGAGGGCGCGCCCCGCGAACGTACGGCACTCCGCGAACGTACGGCACTCCGCGAACGTACGGCACTCCGCGAACGTGCGGCGCCCCGCGAACGTGCGGCGCCCCGCGAACGCGCGGTTCCCCGCGAACGCGCGGTTCCCCGCGCCCCCTTCCGAAAGGGTGCGCGGGGAACCAGGACGACGGGACGCCCGAACGCCTACAACTCCGTGCTCGCCGCCGACTCCGCCTCGGCCTGCGCGCGGGCCTGCGCACCCGAGAGGCTGCGCAGCGGCACCTCCTTGATGGTGAGCATCAGCAGGAACGCCAACAGGGCCACACCGGCGACGATGATGAACACCAGGTGCATCGAGTCGGCGAACCCCTGCTTGAAGGGCGCGGCCAGCGCGGGGTCGAGGTGCTTGAGGAACGACGAGTCGGTGACCACGGACTTCGCGCTCTGCGGCGACAGCGCGTGCGGATGCGCGGCGACGGCCTTCTGGAAGTCCGGGTGCGACTGCGCCTTGCCCAGCGCCGTGGTGATCTTGCCGCCGACCGTGCTGAACAGCACCGACAGGAAGATCGCGGTGCCGGCGGTACCGCCGAGCTGCCGGAAGAACGTCGCCGACGCGGTGGCGGTGCCCATGTCCTGCGGCGGCACCGCGTTCTGCACGGACATCACCAGCGTCTGCATGGTCAGACCGAGCCCGACCCCCATCAGCGCCATGAACGCCATGGTCTTGGGCAGCGGGGTGTCCCACTGCACCTGGTAGTGGAAGAGCAGCATGGTGACGAACATCAGCGCCGTGCCGACCACCGGGAAGATCTTGTAGCGCCCGGTCCTGGAGGTGGCCTGGCCGGCGGCGATGGAGGCGACCATCATGCCGAGCATCAGCGGCAGCATCTCCAGGCCGGACCTGGTCGGGCTCGCGCCCTTCACGATCTGGAGGTACTGCGGGATCATCAGCAGCCCGCCGAACATCACCATGCCGACGATCAGGCTGAGCAGGCTGGTGCGGCTGAAGACGTTGTTGCGGAACAGCCGCATCGGGATCAGCGCCTCGTCGCCCATGCCGCGCTCGACGAAGATCCAGGCGGCCACCCCGATGACGCCGACCGCGTAGCAGAGCACCGCCCGCGCGGAGAGCCAGCCCCACGCCTCGCCCTGCTCGGCGATGAGCAGCAGCGGCACCAGGCCGATCACGATGGTCACCGCGCCCCACCAGTCGATGCGGTGGTTGCGCTTGATGTGCGGCACGTTGAGCACCCGGGCGACCACGAACAGCCCGATGATGCCGATCGGCACGTTGACCAGGAACACCCAGCGCCAGCCGGCGATGCTCAGGATGGTGGACTGGCCGGCGAGGAAGCCGCCGATCAGCGGACCGGCCACGCTGGAGGTGGCGAAGACCGCGAGGATGTACCCCTGGTACCTGGCCCGTTCGCGCGGCGGCACGATGTCGCCGATGATCGCCAGCGCCAGTGACATCAGACCGCCGGCCCCGATGCCCTGGAAGGCGCGGAAGACCGCCAGTTCCACCATCGAGGTGGAGAAGGTGCACAGCACCGAGCCGACGATGAAGATGCTGATCGCGGCGATGAAGTACGGCTTGCGCCCGTGGATGTCGGAGAGCTTGCCGTACAGCGGGGTGGCGATGGTCGACGTGATCAGGTAGGCGGTGGTGGTCCACGCCTGCTGGTTCAGGCCGTGCAGGTCGTCGGCTATGGTCCGGATCGCGGTGCTGACGATGGTCTGGTCGAGCGCGGCCAGGAACATGCCCAGCATCAGACCGCTGAGGATGGTCAGGATCTGACGGTGGGTCAGGCCGCCCGGTGCGAGGTCGGCCGCGGGGGCCGCGGGTTCCGGGGCGGCCCCTGACGATGGTGAGGTCCGGCTGCTACTGCTCACTTAGGTGGTCTCCTGGATCTGACCCGGGGTGCGGGCCCGGCGGTGGTGCGGAAGTGGGAGGGGGGCGGTCGCGCCGCCCGGTGCGTCGGCGCCGTGTCCGGCTGCCGGGTCGCGGTCGTGGCCCGAGGGGCCGGAGTGGGTGTGGCCGTGCGGGTCGCCGTGGGCGTGCCCGTGGGCGTGGCCGTGTCCTTGCGCGGGAGCGCACACCGGCCGCACGTGCCGTTCGGCGAAGTCGTCGTTGAAGCGGGCCAGCAGGCGGCCGAGGTCCCGGCGGTCCGGGCCGGGCCAGGCGGCGAGCGCGTCGGCCAGCTTCTGGTCGCGCTGCGCGCGGTAGCGCTCCACCGCGGCGAGCCCCTGCTCGGTCGGGGAGAGCAGGGTGCCGCGGCCGTCCTCCGGGTCCGGCCGCCGCTCGACCAGGCCCCGTTCGACGAGCGAGCGGATCTGCCGGCTCACCGTGGACAGGTCGAGCAGGGTGTCGGCGGCGAGGTCGGTGGCCCGCCGCGGGCCGCCCTCGGCGAGCCGTCCCAGCAGCAGCCGGTCGCCCCACCCCTCGTCCCGCACCCGGTGCTTCCACGCGCCGACCAGCCGCATCAGCCGCGACAACTGGTCGCCGACGGTGGCACTCTCCAGCACGACCTCGGTCTCGTGCGTGGCGTGCGTCGTGTCCGCCGGGTGTGCCGGGTGCGCTGCGTCCGCCGGGTGCGTCGCGTCCGGCCGGTGCGTTACGCGCGTACCGTCCGTCCCGTGCGTCGCGTCAGTCCCGTGCGCGACGCCGTCGGTCGCGGGTACGGCCTCGATGTCCGTCGCCCTCGCCCCCTGTTGTCCGATAAGCAGTTGTTTGCCTTCAGCAACTTATATTACTTGCTGGAGGCAAGCAACTGATATCGGGGGCGTGCGGAAGCTACTCGATCGCGTCGTCCTGGGTCGTGCTCACCCGGTGCACGCCGTCGATCTCCGCGAGCGCCGACGCGAGCTCCACCACCGGCCGCGGACCCTGCACGGTCAGATGCACCGTGACGGTGCCGCGGTGTTCGGGTTCGTGGTCGTGCTCCGCCGACAGGTCGACCACGTTGAAGCCCATCTTCGTGCAGGACTCCAGGGCGGATCGCAGCACCCCCCGACCGTCCTCGTAGTCCAGCCGGAGCCAGGCGGGGGAGCGGGTCGAGCCGGGGATACGGGCGGCCAGCGGCGCGAAGCCGAGCACGATCAGGAAGTGCGCCCCGGCCACCACCAGGGCCAGCACCGGCAGCCCTGCGCCCGCCGCCATGCCGATCGCGGCCGTCATCCACACCACGGCCGCGGTGGTCAGTCCGCGCACCACGTCCTGGCGTACGAAGATCAACCCGCCGCCGATGAAGCCGATCCCGGAGACGATCTGCGCGGCCACCCGCGACGGGTCCAGCACCGTGTCGTGGCCGAGCACGTCGCTGAAGCCGTACTTCGACACCAGCATGATCAGCGCGGCGCCGAGCCCGACGAGCGTGTGGGTACGCATGCCCGCGCTCTTCTGGCGTACCTCGCGCTCCAGCCCGATCGCCGCCGACAGCACGAACGCCAGCCCCAACTCGCCGATCTGCGACCAGCCCTGGCCGGTCGCTTCGCCCCACATCGCCAGTTCCATCCCAGCCACTGTAGTCACCGGCCGGGGCGCCGGGCCGTCAGCCGGGCGGCGCCTCGCGGACCACGTCGGCGGGGTCCTTGTCGTCGCGCAGCCCCAGGAAGCGGGGGTGGCGCAGCATCCCGTCCCTGGTCCACTCGGTGAAGGCGACCTGCGCCACGAGCACCGGCTCGGCCCAGTGCGCGGCGCGTTCACGCACCGGGTCGGCGAACGGCGACGCCGGCCGGGCCAGCGCGTCCAGGCGCGCCCGCACCTCCCGCAGCACCCGGTCGCGGTACCCGGTGCCCACCTTCCCCGCGTAACGCAGCGCGCCGTCCGCGTCGTGGTAGCCGACCAGCAGCGCGCCGAAGCCGATCCGCGAACCGGCCGGCTCGGTGAAGCCGCCGACCACGAACTCCTGCCCGGCCGCGCACTTCAGCTTCAGCCAGTCGTGCGAGCGGCGCGGCTGGTAGGCGGCGTCCGCGCGCTTGGCGATCAGCCCCTCCCAGCCCCGCGCGCAGGCGTCGGCGAGCAACGCCGGGGTGTCGCCCGCGTAGTTGCGGTGCGGGGTGAAGCGCAGCGGCCCGCCGTACGCCAACGCGTCCCGCAGCAGCGCCTTCCGGGTCCGCTGCGGCACCCGGGAGGTGTCCCAGCCGGCCAGTGCGAGCACGTCGAACACGTAGTAGTGGACCTCCACCGGGCTGGCCCGCACCGCCCGCGGATCGGTGAGCCCCATCCGCTGCTGGAGCAGCGCGAAGTCGGTGCGTCCCGCGCGCAGCGCCACCACCTCGCCGTCGACCGTGAAGTCCGCGCACTCCTGCGCCGCGAGCGCCGCCACCACCTCGGGATAGGTCGCGCTGACGTCCCGTCCGGTGCGCGAGAGCAGCCGCACGCCGTCCGCGTCGCGTACGGCCAGCACCCGCACGCCGTCGAGCTTCCGCTCGAACAGCCAACTCCCGTCGAACGAGCGGCGGTCGGTGGGGGTGGCGAGCATCGGGAGGACCGGGAGGCCGGCGCGGTGCGCGGGGACCGGGCGCAGCAGGCGGGCGGGTACGGCGGAGGGGCTCAAGGCGGGGGAGGCGGAGGAGCCGGGGGAGCGGCCGGGCGAGGCGGTGCGGGGGGCCGCGCCGCGAGGGGCGGTGCCGCGGGGGGAGCCGGGCGAGGGGCCGCGGGAGGCGGTCAACGGTTCGAGTGCCAGGTCGGTCCGCCCGCCGCGGCCACCTGCGCGAGGGTGCGGCCGGTGCGCGCGCTGCGGGCCAGATGCGGGTCGGGGGTGCCGCGGCCGCGGGCTTGCTCGGCGGAGTCGCCCGGGTCCGCGCCGTGCGGGTCCGGGTCGGCCGCGCGCCGGCCGTGCGCGCCGGGACCCGGCCCGGCGGCGGCCGCTCCGCGCGCCCGGCCGCGGCGGGCGGCGGCACGTCCGCGTCCGCCACCGCCGCGGCGGCCCTCTTCCGCGGACCTGACCAGCAGCCACGCCTCGCCCCTGGCGTGTCCGCTGTCGTCCTCGGTGCCGGGTTCGCCCGCACGGAAACGGGTCAGCGACCAGCGGCCGCGCAACTTGCCGCCGACCAGCCGGAAGGACGCGTGGCCGTGCGCCAGCGCCTCGGCGAAGGGGACCTCGCGGCCGGACCGGTCGGTGCTCGCGTTGCGGTAGCCGCCCGCGTCCCAGACGATCACGGTCCCGCCGCCGTACTCGCCCGCCTCGATCACGCCCTCGAAGTCCCGGTACTCCATGGGGTGGTCCTCGGTCGGCACCGCGAGCCGCTTGTCCCGCGGATCGGTGGAGGGGCCCTTGGGCACCGCCCACGACTTGAGCACGCCGTCGACCTCCAGCCGGAAGTCGAAGTGCGTCCGGCTCGCGTCGTGGATCTGCACGACGTACACCGGGCCGCCGTCCGCCGAGGCGCGCGTCCCGCGCGGTTCGGCGGTACGTCCGAAGTCGCGCTTGCGGTGGTACGCGGCGAGCCGGTCCCGGCGGTCCTTGCCGCGGGCGGCGCGGCGTCCGGACGCCCCGGGCCGGCCGCGGTCCGGGGCGTCCGGTGCGGGCGCCCGCGGGTCGTCCGTGCTCCCGGCGGTCCCGCCGTTCCCGGTGTTCCCGGCGCTCTCCGAGGTGTCCGGAGTACCCGAGGTGTCCGATGCGGCCACGGCGCCCTCCTCGCTGCTGCGGCTTGCCCTTCGCCCCCGGCCCCGGCCCCGCCCGGTCCCCACCCAGCCTCCCCCGACGGGTCACCACTCGGATGGAGGACAAACCTCGGCTTGACTTGGGTAGACCTGTCTGTCTACCATCAGAAATCCGAAGTAGACAGGTCTGTTCAATCATCCATCGAGGGAGCAGCCATGCCCGTCCCCCCGGCCAGTGAGGCCGTCGCCCGCCGAAGGCGCACGACGAGGTCCGCGCCTTCGGGCGCCCCCGGCACCGCCGGTGCCGTCGGCCCTGCCGGCCCCGCCCCCGCCTCCGCGGGAGGCCGCAGTCTCGGCCCCACCGCCGCGCTGATCCTGCTCGCCTCGATCATCGTCTCCCTGCTCGCCGCCTCCAGCGCCCCGACCCCGCTCTACGCGGTGTACCAGGGCGAGTGGGGCTTCTCGCCGATCACCACCACCATCGTCTTCGGGGTCTACGCGGTGGCGGTGCTGGTGTCGCTGCTGGTCTTCGGCAAGATCTCCGACCACATAGGCCGCAAGCCCGTGCTGTTCGTCGCGCTCGCCGCGCAGGCGGCCGCGATGGTGGTGTTCGCCACCGCCGGCGGGGTCGACGTGCTGATGGCCGGCCGGGTGGTCCAGGGGGTCGCGACGGGCGCCGCGCTCGGTGCGATAGGCGCCGGCCTGCTCGACATCGACCGGATCAAGGGCTCGGTCGCCAACTCCTTCGCGCCGCCGATCGGCACCGCGGTGGGCGCCCTCGCCTCCGGGCTGGTGGTGCGGTTCCTGCCCGCGCCGACCCACCTCGTCTACTACCTGCTGCTCGGCGTCTTCGCCCTCCAGGCGCTCGGGGTGACCGCGCTCAAGGAGCCGGTGACCCGCAAGCCGGGCGCCCTGGCCAGCATGGTTCCCGAGATCAAGCTGCCCCGCGCCGCCCGCGGTTCGATCGCGGTCGCCGCGCCGGTGCTCTTCGCGGTCTGGTCGCTGGCCGGCTTCTACGGCTCGCTCGGTCCGGCGATCACCAGCCGCCTGGTGCACTCCGACTCGGTGGTCTACGGCGGGCTGGGCCTGTTCGTGCTGGCCGGCGCCGCCGCGCTGTCGGTGCCGCTGCTGCGTGAGACGCCGACCCGCACGGTGATGGTGAGCGGGGTGAGCGCTCTGATCGTCGGCGTCGCCGTCACCGTGCTGTCCATCGGTTCGGGCGCGGGCGGCACCGGTTCCGAGGTCGGCTTCTTCGCCGGCAGCGCGGTGGCCGGGTTCGGCTTCGGGGCCGGCTTCCAGGGCGGCATACGCCTGGTGCTCCCGCTGGTGCAGCCGCACGAACGGGCCGGCGTGCTCTCGCTGTTGTACGTGGTCTCCTACCTCGGCATGGGGGTGCCCGCGGTGATCGCCGGCGTCCTGGTCGTCCACGGCGGCGGTCTGCTGGACACCGTGCGGGAGTACGGCGCCGCGGTGATCCTGCTGTCCGCGGTGGCGCTCGTCGGGCTGCTGCTCGGCCGCCGCGCTCCCCAGGCGGTGCGGGAGAGCTAGTGGGTGCCCTAGGGTCTGGCTCCGAGTCGAATCCCCGTTTCCGAGTCATATCTCCGATACGGTGCCCGCGTTAGACTAGACAGGGTTGTCTGAGAGGTGATCGGGATGGTGCAGAGTTCCGTGCCCGGGGTGCCCGCGAAGGCGTCCAAGGCGCCGAAGACCTCCGCGCGGGAGCGCCTGCTGCTGGCCGCCAACGAGTTGTTCTACGCGGAGGGCGTGCAGTCGGTCGGCATCGATCGCGTCATCGAGCACGCCGGCGTGGCCAAGGCGTCCCTCTACAACTGCTATGGCAGCAAGGAGGGCCTGGTCCGGGCGTACCTGGACTACCGGCGCGAGCGGAACGTCGACCGGATCACCCGGGTGCTGACCCGCTTCCGCACCCCGCGCGAGCGGCTGCTCGGCATGTTCGACGCGCAGGGCGAGCTGATCACCTCGCCGGGCTACAACGGGTGCGCGTTCGCCGCGGCCAGCGCCGAGGCGCCGCGCGGCGGCTCCGTCGAGCAGGCGTCCGACGAGTACCGCGCCTGGATGCGCGCGCTGTTCGCCGAACTCGCCGCGGAGGTGGGAGTCGCCGACCCGGAGGGCGTCGCCCGCCAGTTGCACCTCCTCTACGACGGCGCCACCTTCAGCTCCAAGATGGACCACGACCCCACGGCCGCGTCCGTCGCCCGCGAGGCCGCCGCCATGCTGGTGGACGCGGCGCCGATGGCATCGGCCCAGGACAGGGAGCCGGCCGCGGCTGACGGCGCGGCGGCCGCGAATATCGCAAAACATGCGATTGGGGCGGATTTGGGGAGTGTTCGACCCCCCGTGCATGGGTAGAGGGACGAAAGAACCGCCAAAGCGGGCAAACCGTCCAGGCGTCGGGTGGCCACAAGGCTGCCAGGAGTTTTACTCTGAGTAAGGATGCGGCAGCTTCGGAATGGAGAACCGAAGGACATCCGGCGTCAGAAGCGACTGCTCTTGCGAAAGGGAGGTGGCTTACATGGCCACCGATTCGAGCCATTCGCCGACTTCTCCGTCGACGCGCTCCACCATCGAGGAACACCCGGACATCATGTCCCTGCGGGACCGGTATGCCGCGGTGTCGGACAAGCCGATGGCCGGCCTGATCGAGGGTCTGTGCCTCCTCACCGGTCTGTACCTGGCCATCTCGCCTTGGGTGGTGGGCTTCACCGGCCTCACCAGCCTGCGGGTCACCAACCTGGTGGTGGGTATCGCACTGGCCGTGTTGGCCATGGGGTTCGGCTCCGTCCTGGAGCGGACCCACGGACTCGGCTGGGTCGCGATTGCGATCGGCGCATGGACGATAGCGGCTCCTTGGGCGGTGTCGGGCCACGCCGACATCCACAAGGCGATCGTGAACAACGCGATTGTCGGTGGTGTTGCCATCCTGCTTGGGCTGGCCACGATGGGCCTGGGCCTGATGAAGCGGAGGGTCCGTAGCTGACGGACTGACGCTCCACCGGACACCAGGAAGTACCAGAGCACGAAGAGAAGCGCGGGCGACCTCTCCGTCACCGGAGGGGCCGCCCACGTGTGTGTCGAGGGCGAGGCGGCGGCCGGAAAGGCCGTCAAGTAGGCGGTCGGGGCAGGTGTGTCGGGCCGCGGGCGGCCGGGCCGGGCGGTCTCTTCAGCCGGTCAGTCCAGGCCGTGCCGCTGGGCGTAGCGGGTGGCGGCGGCGCGGTCGCGGGAGCCGGTCTTGGCGAAGATCCGGTTGATGTGGGTCTTGATGGTGTTGCCGCTGAGGAAGAGTTCGCCGGCGATCTCGGCGTTGTTCCGGCCGCGGGCGATCAGCGCCAGGATCTCGGCCTCACGCCGGGTCAGCCCGTCCGGGAGTTCGGGGCGAGGGCCTGGCTCGGCAGCGGAGTTCGGGCCGGAACCCGCCGGGTCACCGAACGTCCCCCTGGCGCCGGCGTCCGTCCCCCGGTCGGGTTCGGCGGCGGCCAGCAGCGTGGCCTGCACCTGCGGGTGCAGCACCGTCAGCCCGGCGGTGGCGCTGCGCAGCGTCTGCGCGATGTGCAGCCGGTCCGCGTCCTTGGTGAGGTAGCTGCGCGCGCCCGCCCGGAGCGTCTCCAGCACCGACCGGTCGTCCGCGTAGGTGGTGAGCACCACGATGGCCACGTCCGGGTGCTCGGCGGTGAGCCGGCGGGTGGCCTCGATGCCGTCCATCACCGGCATGTGCAGGTCCAACAGGATCGCGTCCGGCTGCTGTTCGGCGACCACCGCGAGCGCCTGCCTGCCGTCGGCCGCCGAGCCGACCACGTCGATACCCGGCAGCAGGTCCAGCAACAGCACCAGCCCTTCGCGCACGGCGGCCTGGTCGTCCGCGATCACCACCCGCAGGGCGGGTTCTCCGGTCGCCGGGGGAGTGGGGTTCACGCCGCTGCCCGCCCGTTCCTCGGCACGCGCGCGGTCACCTTCCAGCGACCTTCCGCCGGACCCGCGTCGAGGGTGCCGCCGAGCAGCAGCAGCCGCTCGCGCATCCCGGTCAGGCCGTAGCCGCCGTCGACGGTGGAGAAGCCGGCGGTCCGCCCGGCCGGGGAAGCGTCCGGTGCGTTCGGCGCGTTCGGTGCGTCCGGTGCGTCCGGTGTGTCCGGCGGCGGGTCGGCGGGCGGCGGGGTGCCGCGGCCGAGCGGGTTGGTGAGGGTCAGTGTCACGTCGTGGTCCCCGTAGCGCAGATCGACGGTCACGGGCCGGTGCGGCGCGTGCTTGGCGGCGTTGGTCAGCGACTCCTGTGCGGTGCGCACCAGGGCCAGCGCCTGGTCCGGGGGCAGCGGCGCCGCGCCGCCGACCACGGTCAGCGTCACCGTACTCCCGTGCCGTTGCTCGTGGGTGGCCGCCATCCGCGCCAGTTCCTCGGCGAGCGGCGGGGTGTCGGTGCGCAGGGCGTGCACCGCGCGGCGGGTCTCGGACAGCCCGTCCGAGGCCATCCGCTGCGCGGTGGTGAGCACGTCGATCGCCCGGTCGGTGTCCTGGTGGTCGGTCAGCAGGGCGCGGGCGGCCTGGATCTGGATGCCGAGGGCGCCGAGCGAGTGGGCGAGCACGTCGTGGATCTCGCGGGCGATCCGGGTGCGTTCGTCGAGCACGGCGACCCGGCGCTGCTCGGAGCGCAGCCGCTCCGCCTGGTCGAGCAGCGCCTTGCTCTGCGCGGCCTGGACCCGGTAGGCGCGGCGGTTGAAGCCCGCAAGCAGCGCGAAGGCGAACAGCAGGGGGACGCCCTGCGCGGCCTTCGGGTCCGCGCTGCTGAACAGCAGACCGACCTCCGCGGCCAGCGCCCCCGCGCCGAACACGTACCAGCCCTCGGCCCGCCGGATACCGGTGCCCGCGTCGATCGTGGCGATGAAGCCCACGCCCACGATCGTGGTCGCGCCCGGCTGCACCGCCACCGCGCCGGAGACCGACGCGAGGAGCGCCAGCACGGTTGTCCGCTGCGCCGAGGTGCCGCCGTCGCCGACGTTCAGCAGCGCCCACAGCACGAGCAGCACCCCGGACAGGCCGTACGCGATCGCGACCGCCGGACGTTCCACCGGACCGTACGAGTGGTGGCTGAACAGGTCGGCCCCGAACAGGGCATAGGCGACCGCCCGGATCAGCCAGGACACGGAAGTCAGCACCTCGGCACGATAGCCCTGGTCGTGCTCGGCGCCCGAGCCGTGCGTCCGGCCGGTGGCCCCCGGCCCGCGGAGCGTCGTACGGCGGTCGCGCGCGACCGCGGGCGCCGATGTCACCGGTACCGCCGCGAGGCCCGGCGGTCGGTACGGTCACGGCGGGCGGCGTCGCCCCGGTCGTACGTGTCATACGTGTCGTACCGGTCATGGTCGTAGGTGTCCCGGCGGCGGGAGCGGTCGTCCCGGCCGTAAGCGTCGTACGGGTCGTACCGGCCGTCGTCGGCGCCGTCGCGGCCGGGGTGAGGGTGACCGCCCTGACCGCCCTGACCGCCTTGGCCGGTGAGGCGGGCGCCCAGGCCGGAGAGCTGGTCGGAGAGGAAGACCGAGCCGTCCTTCTCGCGGGCGAACGGGATGCCCATCGCCAGGGCGCGGCGGGTGATGAGCGCGGCCTGGCCGAGCCGGTTGACGCCCAGCATCAGCACGATCGGTGCGGTCGAGGCGGCCACGTGGGCGCCGAGCGCGCTCGCCAGGACCGTCATGGCCACCCGGGAGCCGACCAGGGCGGCCCACAGCAGCAGGCTGCGCGGCGGCATCCGCCCCCACAGGCCGCCTTCGCGGTTCTCCAGCCGCATCATCGCGCCCTGCCCGGCGCCGATCGCCGCCGCGATCACGCCACTGGCGACCAGGCACGCCACGTCCACCGGGCGCACATGGTGGCTTCCGCCGCCCAGCCGGGTCAGCCCGACCACCACCAGGATCGCGGGCAGCAGCAGCACCCGCTTGCCGCGCAGCGACTCGCCGAGCAGTTGGCGGCCGATGACGTAGACCACGATCGCGATCACGGCCAGTACCTCGAGCACGGGAAGCTCCTCCGGTCAGCGGCGGCCCGGTCCGGCCTGCCACCAGCGACGTTACGGAGCCGGCCGGGCGCGGGCGTCACACCGCGGGGTGAGCCGCGGGGTGACGTCCAGGGGTGACGTCCAGGGGTGAGGCACGGGGTGACCGGGTGACGGGCGGGCGGCGCGGATCACCCCGGGAATCGCCCCGTGCTACGGCGCGGTCGTACCGGCGCGGAGCCGACGCTGTGGGGGTCGGGTCGTACCCCCGGCGCCCGGCGCTCCAAGGCCGAGCCGGCCGACATCGCCACCACCCCGAACCACGTCCACCGTTCCCGGCCACCCCGAACCACCTCCGCGCACTCCGAGACAGGGACTCCGCTCATGTCCACGCTCACCCAAGCCATGGTGATCAACGCCGTCGTCCTCTTCGCCGTCCTGGAGGCGGACCTCGGGCCGCACCGCAAGATCGGCGCCTTCCGCATCCTGCGGCCGCTGTTGACGTCGGCCGCGATCGTCCCGCTGTTCCTCGCGTCGCCCGCCACCCACGGGGACGGGCTCGGCATGGAACTGGTCGCCGTCGTCGCCGGGGTCGTCGCCGGGCTGGCCGCGGCCGGCCTCACCCACGTCTATGCCAGCCCCCGCACCGGAAAGCCGGTCAGCCGTACCGGCGTCGCCTACGCGGGACTGTGGGTCGCCGTGATCGGCGCCCGCGCGGCCTTCTCCTACGGTTCCGAGCACTGGTTCTCCGCGCAGCTCGGGCACTGGATGATCCACCACCAGGTCACCGTGGACGCGCTCACGGACTCGCTGCTGCTGATGGCGGTGGCGATGACGCTGACCCGTACGCTCACGCTCGCCACGCAGGCGGCGGCCGTGCGCCGGCGGAACCGGGGGCCTGCCGTGGCGGCCTCGGCCTGAGCGCGGCGTCCCGGGCCGTACCCGGCGGCGGCCCGGGCCGTACCCGGCGGCGGGCCCGTTCGTGCCCGGCGGCCGGTCGTGCCACGGGATCGGCGCCGGGAGGGGACACAATGCCGGGCATGGACGGGGAAGCGGTGGCCGCCGGCGGCGGGGACGGGCGGGGCGGTCACATCCGCGCCGCCCGTCCCGTCAGAGAGGTGTGAACCCTTTGACGACGAGCGACGACAGCGACGACGCGAACCTGCTGGCCCGCCACTTCGAGGAGTACCGCTCCCATCTGCGGTCGGTCGGCTACCGCATGCTCGGCTCCTTCAGCGAGGCCGACGACGCGGTGCAGGAGACGTGGCTGCGGCTGAACCGTACCCACCCCGACGGCATCGACAACCTCGGCGGCTGGCTCACCACCGTCACCGCCCGGGTCTGCCTCGACATGCTGCGCTCGCGTGCCGCGCGCCGCGAGGACTCCCTGGACACGCACGTGCCCGACCCGCTGGTGAGCGCGGCGGACGACCTCGATCCGGAACAGGAGGCGCTGCTCGCGGACTCGGTCGGTCTGGCGCTGCTCGTCGTGCTGGACACCCTCGCCCCGGCCGAGCGCCTCGCGTTCGTGCTGCACGACATGTTCGCCGTGCCGTTCGACGACATCGCGCCCGTCGTCGGCCGGACCTCGGCCGCCGCGCGCCAACTCGCCAGCCGGGCCCGGCGGCGCGTCCAGGGCGCCGAGGCCACGCCCGATCCCGATCCGGGCCGGCAGCGGGCGGTGGTGAACGCCTTCCTCGCCGCCGCCCGGGACGGCGACTTCGACGGGCTCGTCGCCGTGCTCGACCCCGAGGTCGTGCTGCGCGCGGACGTCGGGGCGGGAGGGCGCGGCGTCTCCCAGGAGGTGCACGGCGCCGCCGATGTCGCCCGCCAGGCACTGCTGTTCCGCGGGGCGGGGGCCGCGCCGCGCCCGGTCGTCGTCAACGGCGCCCCGGGCACCCTCACGGTGGCCGGCGGCTTCCCCCGGGCGCTCGTCGCCTTCACCGTGCGGAACTCCCGCATCACCCACATCCACGTGCTCGCCGACCCCGACCGCCTCGCCGCGCTCGACCTCCCTACGGACTAGACGAGTAGTTCCGATGTCTCGGGTTCTGCGGTTTCGGGTCTGGGCAGCAGGAAGGGTGTTCAGCATCGGGTTGTGACGACCGAAGAACTGAACACCCTCCTGACGGCACTGTACGTGCTCATTGATGATCATCTGCCGAAAACGCGTCGGCTGGGCCGTCCACCACGCCTGTCCGACGCAGAACTGGTGTGCCTGTCCGTTGCGCAGGTGCTGCTCGGCTTCCACTCCGAGGCCCGCTGGATCCGCTTCGCGGACGCCCACCTACGCCCGATGTTCCCGCATCTGCCCCAGCGATCGGCCTACAACAAACGCCTGCGGGCGGCCCGACCACAGATCCAGCAGGCGATACGCCTCCTGGCCCGGCACACTGACCTGTGGCAGGACCCGGTGTGGATCACTGACTCCACCCCGGTGGAATGCGGCCGCTCCCGTGACACCGTCCGCCGCTCCGCCCTGGCCGGATGGGCCGGCTACGGCTACTGCGCCTCCCACTCCCGCTGGTTTTGGG
>NZ_JBFBIV010000047.1:0-69328 GCF_040702025.1 Streptomyces sp. NPDC088194
CACCGGGCGGGCCGAGGCCACCGGCTTCGAGGTCGCCGACCTCGCGGTGACCGGGCGCACCGCCGAGGCGCTGGAGCGGCTGCGCTGGGCGCTGTCCGTCGGCCAGCCGCTGCCCGGCATCACCTTCGCGCTCGCCTCGGGTGTGCGGTCGATCGGCAAGCTCGCCTCCGCGCCGCGCGGCGCCAACCCGGGCCAGCTCGCCCGCGATCTCGGCATGCCGCCCTGGAAGATCGACCGGGTCAGGCAGCAGATGCGCGGCTGGACCGCGGACGGCGTCTCGGTCGCCCTGCGCGCGGTCGCCGACGCGGACGCCGCCGTGAAGGGCGGGGCCGCCGACCCCGCCTACGCCCTGGAGAAGGCCGTGGTCACCATCGCCCGCGCCGCCCGCTCCCGCACCTGACCGCCCGCCCGACCCGCCAGGCCTGCCCCGCCCGCCCGACCCGCCAGGCCCGAGCCGCCCGCCTTCGTACCCGTACCCGAGCCCGCTACTTCAGCTTCGGCAGCGTCGCCCGCGTCGCCGTCTTCACCATGGTGGCGGCCTCGTCGACGGTCGTGGAGTCGTCGCTGCTCGTGCCGACGCTGTAGGAACTCCAGCTCATCGTGTACGTCATCCAGCCGTCGCGGACCGCGAGGGTGACGTACTGGCTGCTGCTCTCGTCCTCCGTCAGCAGGTACGCCTCCTGCCCGATGCCGGCGACGGTCGAGATCTTGTACTGCTGGTGCCGCTGGGTGTAGCTGCGCCAGGTGTCGGCGAACTCCGCTTTCGGGTCCGTCTTGTGGTGCAGGGTCACATCGACGTACAGGTAGGCGTCGGAGAGGGAGGACGTCTCCTTCTTGAGGCTCTGGTCGCAGTACATCTCGTCGACCGTGGCGGTCTTGGTGGTGTACGACGTCGGGTCGTCGTCCTTCTGCGGGTACTGCGTGGTGAAGGCGGACACGTCCTCGGTGTCGCAGAGGTTGTCCTTCACCGTGTATCCGCGCAGATCGGCCTTGGCCGAGGAGTCCTTGCCGAGCAGCAGCACCCCGCCGCCCCACAGCGCGGACGCCACCGCCGCGCCGACCACCGCCCACAGCACCGCCCGCCCGGCCCCGCCGGAGGTCCGCGGCGCCCCCGGCATCCCCGGTGCCCCGGGCGCACCCGGCTGCATGTAGTAGCCCTGCGTCGGCGGCTGCTGCGCGGCGCCAGGCTGTCCGGGAGCCGGCTGCCCGTACGCTCCGGGCTGGGCGTAGGGGTTGTGCTGGGCCGGCACCGGGGTCCCGTATCCACCGACCGGCGGCTGCGGGGGTATCGGGCCAGGGCCGGGGCCCTGGCCGGGCGTGTTTGGCTGCTGGTAGGGGTTGGGGCTCGGCTGCTCGGGCGGCGTCGACATGCGGTGAGAATATCGGCGCGCTGCCCCTGCGGCGACGGGCGGTCACGGAACGCACACGTACCCGTGACCCCGTCGCGACCCGAACGTGCGAGAGCCCGCCCGGGCGGACCCGGGCGGGCTCTCGAAGTACGTCGGGCGCCGCAGGCACGTGGCGAACGTCCGCGTGCGACGCACGTGGTCGGGGCGATGCCGGTCCGGGCGGTAGAGGGGCCGCTGAGTCCGGTTGCCGGCGGTGCCGCGATCCATGACGCGTGGTCGTCCGGACGCGCCGGCCCCGGTCAGGGGCGCGCGGCCGTACGGCCGTGGAACGTGGTGGTGCGGGTGGTTCAGCCCTGGAGCGCGGAGACCGACTGAGCCAGCGCCGACTTCTTGTTGGCGGCCTGGTTCTTGTGGATGACGCCCTTGCTCACGGCCTTGTCGAGCTTCTTGGCGGCGGCGCGCGCGGCGGCGTCGGCCTTCGCGCTGTCGCCGGCCGCGACGGCCTCGCGGGTGCGACGGATCGCGGTCTTCAGCTCGGACTTGACGGCCTTGTTGCGCAGGCGCGCCTTCTCGTTGGTCTTGTTGCGCTTGATCTGGGACTTGATGTTCGCCACGAAAGAGCCTTCTCAGGTTCGTCTGGCCGCCGGCTGATGCCGTCGGCGTGTCTACCAGGAGTGCGCGCCTCGGGTAGAGGGCACGAGACGCAGCGGTCCAGGCTACCAGCAGCGCACGCGCGCTCCCAAACCGTGCCCGCCCCCCGGCCATGGGACTATGGGGGACAGTCCGCACCCCGACGCTCTCCGATGTTCCCCGACGCTCCCGCTGTTCTCCGACGCTCCCTCGACCCTCACGTTCTCAAGAAACTGGACCCCGCGTGCCCGCGACCCCTTCCCCTCTGCCGCACGACGTCCCGGAGCCGAGCCGTACCGACCCGGCGCTGATCCGGAACTTCTGCATCATCGCCCACATCGACCACGGCAAGTCGACGCTGGCCGACCGGATGCTCCAGCTCACCGGAGTCGTCGACCAGCGGCAGATGCGCGCCCAGTACCTCGACCGGATGGACATCGAGCGCGAGCGCGGCATCACCATCAAGTCGCAGGCCGTCCGGCTGCCGTGGGCGCCGACCACCGGTGACGGCCAGGGCCGCACCCACATCCTGAACATGATCGACACCCCCGGCCACGTGGACTTCACCTACGAGGTGTCCCGCTCGCTGGCCGCCTGCGAGGGCACGATCCTGCTGGTCGACGCGGCCCAGGGCATCGAGGCGCAGACGCTCGCCAACCTCTACCTCGCGATGGAGAACGACCTCACCATCGTGCCGGTGCTCAACAAGATCGACCTGCCCGCCGCCCAGCCGGAGAAGTTCGCCGAGGAGCTGGCCAACCTGATCGGCTGCGACCCCGCCGACGTGCTGCGGGTCTCGGCGAAGACCGGCGTCGGCGTGGACGCGCTGCTGGACCGGGTGGTCCGCGACGTGCCGGCCCCGGTGGGCGTCGCCGACGCCCCGGCCCGCGCGATGATCTTCGACTCGGTCTACGACTCCTACCGCGGCGTGGTCACCTATGTCCGGGTGATCGACGGGCAGCTCACCAAGCGCGAGCGGATCAGGATGATGTCCACCGGCGCGGTGCACGAGCTGCTGGAGATCGGCACCAACTCCCCGGAGATGCTCGCCGCCGACGGCCTGGGCGTGGGCGAGGTCGGCTACCTGATCACCGGGGTGAAGGACGTCCGGCAGTCCAAGGTCGGTGACACCATCACCACCCAGGCCGCCGGCGCCACCGAGGCGCTGGGCGGCTACAAGGACCCCAAGCCGATGGTCTTCTCCGGCCTGTATCCGCTGGACGGCTCCGACTACCCCGAGCTGCGCGAGGCCCTGGACAAGCTCCAGCTCAACGACGCGGCGCTGGTCTACGAGCCCGAGACGTCCGCCGCCCTCGGCTTCGGCTTCCGGGTCGGCTTCCTCGGGCTGCTCCACTTGGACGTGATCCGCGAGCGGCTGGAGCGCGAGTTCGGCCTCGACCTGATCGCCACCGCCCCCAACGTGGTCTACCGCGTCACGATGGAGGACGGCGCCGAGCACACCGTCACCAACCCCAGCGAGTTCCCCGAGGGCAAGATCGACGAGGTGCACGAGCCGGTGGTGCGCGCCACCGTGCTCGCCCCCACCGAGTTCATCGGCGCGATCATGGAGCTGTGCCAGAACCGGCGCGGCTCGCTGCTCGGCATGGACTACCTCTCCGAGGACCGGGTGGAGATCCGCTACACCCTGCCGCTGGCCGAGATCGTCTTCGACTTCTTCGACCAGCTCAAGTCCAAGACCCGCGGCTACGCCTCGCTGGACTACGAGCCCACCGGCGAGCAGAGCGCCGACCTGGTGAAGGTCGACATCCTGCTGCACGGCGACAAGGTCGACGCGTTCTCCGCGATCACCCACAAGGAGAAGGCGTACGCCTACGGGGTGCGGCTGGTCGGCAAGCTGCGCGCGCTGATCCCGCGGCAGAACTTCGAGGTGCCCATCCAGGCCGCCATCGGGGCCCGGGTGATCGCCCGCGAGACGGTGCGCGCCATCCGCAAGGACGTCCTCGCCAAGTGCTACGGCGGCGACATCTCCCGTAAGCGCAAGCTGCTGGAGAAGCAGAAGGAGGGCAAGAAGCGGATGAAGATGGTCGGCAACGTCGAGGTGCCGCAGGAGGCGTTCATCGCGGTGCTGTCCACCGACTCCGAGGGGGAGTCCAAGGCGAAGAAGTAGGGCGCGGTGCGGGCCGCGCCGCCGGGCGGGGAGGGCGGTGGGGAAACGGGTGGGTCCGGTCACGGTTTACGACCCGCCGCCCGTTCCCCCTTACGTGCCGGGCGCTGGGCCTCTACCCTGATCGCGGATAGGTTACTGGTGAGTTAAGAACGCCGTTCGGCCCGGAGGTTGTCGTGACCGACACACAGACGTTGATCGAGAACCGGCCGCCGTCCGTGGCCACGCTCTTCCTGCAGCGGGTCGACGCGACGCCGGACGCCGAGGCGTACCGCATGCCGGTGCCGCCCGCGTCCGGCGAGGGCCCCGACGAGTGGCGGTCGCTCACCTGGGCGCAGGCCGCGAGCCGGGTGTACGCCATCGCGGCCGGCCTGATGGACCTCGGGGTGCGCCCCGAGGAGCGGGTCGCGATCGCCGCGAACACCTCGGTGGACTGGATTCTCTCCGACCTCGGCGTGCTGTGCGCGGGCGCCGCCACCACCACGGTCTACCCGTCCACCAACGCCGACGAGACCGCGTTCATCCTCGCCGACTCCGACAGCCGGGTGCTGATCGCCGAGGACGCGGCCCAGCTCGCCAAGGCCCGCGAGCGGCGCGCCGACCTGCCCGACCTCGCGCACGTCGTGGTCATCGACCCGACGGGCGCCGACGCCGCCGACAGCGACGGCTGGGTGCTGTCCCTCGCCGACCTGGAGAAGCGCGGCGCCGCCTACCTGGAGCGGCACCCGACCGCCGTCACCGACGCCATCGGCGCGCTCACCAAGGACCAGCTCGCCACCCTCATCTACACCTCCGGCACCACCGGGCGCCCCAAGGGCGTGCGCCTGCCGCACGACGCGTGGGCGTACATGGCCCGCGCCATCGAGGCGGTCGGCCTGCTCGACGAGAACGACGTGCAGTACCTGTGGCTGCCGCTCGCGCACGTCTTCGGCAAGGTGCTCACCGCCGGGCACATCACCATCGGCCACGTCACCGCCGTGGACGGCCGGGTCGACAAGATCATCGAGAACCTGCCGGTGGTCCGGCCCACCTACATGGCCGCCGTGCCGCGGATCTTCGAGAAGGTCTACAACGGGGTCGCCGCCAAGGCCAGGGAGGGCGGCAACGCGAAGTACAAGATCTTCCTGTGGTCCGCCCAGGTCGCCCGCGACTACGCCAAGGCGGCGCAGAACAGCATGCGGCTGACCGGCACCCCGTCCGTGCCGCTGCCGCTGCGCAGCAAGCACGCGGTCGCCGACCGGCTGGTCTACGCGAAGCTGCGCGAGGCGTTCGGCGGCCGGCTGCGCGCCTGCGTCTCCGGGTCCGCCGCGCTCGCCCCCGAGATCGGCTTCTTCTTCGCCGGCGCCGGCATCCACATCCTGGAGGGCTACGGCCTCACCGAGTCCAGCGCGGCGAGCTTCGTCAACCCCGGCGAGTCCTACCGCACCGGCACCGTCGGCAAGGCGCTGCCCGGCCTGGAGGTCCGGATCGGCGAGGACGGCGAGGTCCTGCTGCGCGGCCCCGGCATCATGCAGGGCTACCACGGGCTGCCCGAGCAGACCGCCGAGGTGCTGGAGCCCGACGGCTGGTTCCACACCGGGGACATCGGCGAGCTGTCGCCCGACGGCTTCCTGAAGATCACCGACCGCAAGAAGGACCTGATCAAGACCTCCGGCGGCAAGTACATCGCGCCGGCCGAGGTCGAGGGCCAGTTCAAGGCGGTGTGCCCGTTCGTCAGCAACGTCCTGGTGGTCGGCGGCGGCCGCAACTTCTGTACGGCGCTGCTCGCCCTCGACGAGCCGACGCTCCTGGGCTGGGCCGAGGACAACGGCCTCGGCGGCCGGCCGTACGCGGAGGTGGTCGGCACCGACCAGGTGCGCGAGCTGATCGACGGGTACGTCCAGGAGGTCAACGCCGGGCTCCAGCGGTGGCAGCAGATCCGCCAGTTCCGCATCCTCCCGCGCGACCTCGACGTCGAGCACGGCGACCTCACGCCCAGCCTCAAGCTGAAGCGGCCGGTCGTCGAGCGCGAGTTCGCCCCGCTGATCGACGAGATGTACCAGGGCGCCCGCGAGGCCTGAGGACGGCGCCGCCGAGCGTTCCCCCCGGGTGACGGATACTGGACGAATGCCTTCCGTACTCCCCGAGGGGGAACCCGTGCCCGCGGACGGCGGTCTGCCGCCTTCCGCGTTCGAGGGCGCCGAAGACCGCCCGCTCGGGTTCTACCTGCATGTGCCCTACTGCGCCACGCGGTGCGGGTACTGCGACTTCAACACGTACACCGCGAGCGAGCTGCGGGGCTCGGGCGGGGCGCTGGCGTCGCGGGAGAACTACGCGGACGTGCTGGCCGAGGAGGTGCGGCTGGCCCGGAAGGTGCTGGGCGACGACCCCCGCGAGGTCAGCACCGTGTTCGTCGGCGGCGGCACCCCCACGCTGCTGCCGGCCGCCGACCTCGGCCGGATGCTCGCCGCGATCAGGGCGGAGTTCGGGCTCGCCGCCGACGCCGAGGTGACCACGGAGGCGAACCCGGAGTCCGTCGACCCGGCCTATCTGGCCGGACTGCGGGCCGCCGGCTTCAACCGGATCTCGTTCGGCATGCAGAGCGCCCGGCAGCACGTGCTGAAGGTGCTGGACCGCACGCACACCCCCGGCCGCCCCGAGGCGTGCGTCGCCGAGGCCCGCGCCGCCGGGTTCGAGCACGTGAACCTCGACCTGATCTACGGCACCCCCGGCGAGAGCGACCAGGACTGGCACGCGTCGCTGGACGCGGCGATCGGCGCCGAGCCCGACCACGTCTCGGCGTACGCGCTGATCGTGGAGGAGGGCACCGGGCTGGCCCGCCGCATCCGGCGCGGCGAGGTGCCGATGACCGACGACGACGTGCACGCCGACCGCTACCTGATCACCGAGGAGCGGCTGTCGGCCGCGGGCTTCGGCTGGTACGAGGTCTCGAACTGGGCCACCGGGCCCGCCGCGCGCTGCCGCCACAACGAGCTGTACTGGACCGGCGCGGACTGGTGGGGCGCGGGTCCCGGCGCGCACAGCCACGTCGGCGGGGTGCGCTGGTGGAACGCCAAGCACCCGGGCGCCTACGCGCAGGCCCTCGCCGAGGGGCGCACCCCCGGGGTCGGCCGGGAACTGCTCGGCGCGGAGGACCGTCGGGTGGAGCGGGTCCTGCTGGAGCTGCGGCTCGCCGACGGCTGCCCGCTGGCGATCCTCGCGGAACAGGGCGCAAAGGCCGCCGCCCGCGCGGTAAGGGACGGTCTCCTGGAGCCCGGCCCTTACGCGGAGGGCCGCGCCGTCCTCACGCTGCGCGGCCGGCTGCTCGCCGACGCCGTGGTCAGGGACCTGGTCGACTGACGCCCGCGGCCGGCCGCCCCGGCGCCGCCTCCCGCACTACGGCGCCGTCACGAAGTCGATCAGGTGCTCCACGGCCCCCAGCAGCTCGGGCTTGAGGTCCTTGTACGACGCCACCGACGCCAGGATGCGCTGCCACGCCTCGCCCGTGGTGAGGTCCGTCCAGCCCAGCGCCCGGCACACGCCCGTCTTCCAGTCCTCCCCGCGCGGCACCCGGGGCCACTCCGGGATGCCGACCGACGACGGCTTCACGGCCTCCCACACGTCGATGTACGGGTGGCCGACCACCAGCACGTCGGCGCCGGTGACCGACGCGGCGATCCGGGACTCCTTGGAGCCCGGCACCAGGTGGTCCACCAGCACGCCGAGGCGGGCGTCCGGGCCGGGGGAGAACGCCGAGACGATCGCGGGCAGGTCGTCGACGCCCTCCAGGTACTCCACGACGACGCCCTCGACCCGCAGGTCGTGGCCCCACACCCGCTCCACCAGCTCCGCGTCGTGGCGGCCCTCCACGTAGATCCGCCCGGCCCGGGCGACCCGTGCCTTCGCGCCCGTCACGGCGATCGAGCCCGACGCCGACAGCAGCGGGCCGCGCGGGGCCGGTGCGGCCGCGCGCGGGCGTACGAGGGTCACGGTGCGGCCGTCGATCAGGAAGCCGCGCGGCGCCATCGGGAACACCCGCAGCTTGCCGAAGCGGTCCTCCAACGTCACGGTCAGGCCCTCGGCGGTCTTCTCGACCCGGACCACGGCTCCGCAGAACCCCGTGCTCACCTCTTCGACCACCAGGTCCCGCTCCGCGGCCACCTCCGGCGCCGCGTCGGACTTCTTCCAGGGCGGGGTGAGGTCAGGGTCATAACTCCTGCTACGCATGCGGATGATCGTAGGGCCTGACCCCCCGGGTTTCCCGGATCTCCCGCCCCGGGACCACCCGTCGTGCCCGCCCCCCCCACGGCAACCCGCCGTCCTGGCTGCCCCCGGAACTTCGCCTGGGAGGCACCCGCACACACCCAGGGGCGCGGGGAACTGCGCGCTCAGCAGGCCACCGGGCCGAGGACGGGGACGGCGGGCAACCAAGACGGCGGGAACCCGAAGGGGCGCGGGGAACTGCGCGCTCAGCAGGCCACCGGGTCGAGGACGGGGACGGCGGGCAACCAAGACGGCGGGAACCCGAAGGGGCGCGGGGAACTGCGCGGCAAGCCACCCACCGAGGGGTGGTCCCGGGGCCGACAGGACGGGGCAGCCTAGGGGGTCAGGGCATCCCGCAACCCGCGGACGAAGCGGGCGTCGACCACCGCGCCGTGCCCGGGGACGTAGCGGGCCGTCTCGCCCCCGAGGGCGAGGAGGGCGTCGAGGGTGGCCGGCCACTCCGCCGGGAGGGCGTCGAGGCCGGCCTGGGGCTCCCCGGACTCCTCGACGAGGTCCCCGCAGAAGACCACCGTGGGATCGCTGGCCGTGGCGCCGGGCACGTGCACGACGAGGTCGTGGCCGGTGTGCCCGCGGCCGGGGTGGACCAGCAGCACCGGCCGGTCGCCGAGGTCGAGGGCGAGCCGGTCGTCGACCAGGTGCGTCGGGCGGCGCAGCGCGGCGGCCGCGTCGGCCGCCTCCGCGGGGTCGGTGCCGTGCGCCACCGCGTCCGCGCGCAGGACGTCGCCCTCGCGCCGCAGCAGACCGTCGAGCGCGCGATGCCCGTACACCTCGGCGTCCGGGAAGGCCGCGGTGCCGAAGACGTGGTCGAAGTGCCCGTGGGTGAGCACCACGTGGGTGACCGGGCGGCCGGTCAGCGCCTCGGCCTGGGCGCGCAGCTCCGCCCCCTCGCGCAGCGTGGACCCGGTGTCGACCAGCAGCACCCCGTCCGCGCCGACCACCAGCCCGATGGTCACGTCGAGGTGCGGCAGCCGCCGCCTGGCGACTCCCGGCGCGAGGTGCTCCCACACCGACCCGCTGTCCTCATCGCTCACGACTCGACGCTATCGCCATGCCCGCCGCGCCGCGCGCCGCACCCCCGGGACCCGCCCCGGTCACGCGCGGTACCGTACCCACCGCGTGCGGCACCGTACGTACCGCGCGTATCGCCCGTACCGCCCGCCGCGCGAGACCGTATCCCCGGCGCTCTTGCCGTGCCCTTGCCGCCGCGCCGTACACTGACTGCGGGAGCGCTGGCACTCGAAACGGAGGAGTGCCAGGCCGCAGGGCCGGGACGCCGGGTTGGAGGTGCGCGATGTTGAGCGAACGCAGGCTGGAAGTGCTGCGTGCCATCGTTCAGGACTACGTCGGCACCGAGGAACCGGTCGGTTCCAAGGCGCTCACCGAGCGGCACTCGCTGGGAGTGTCCCCGGCCACCGTGCGCAACGACATGGCGGTCCTGGAGGACGAGGGGTACATCGCGCAGCCCCACACCAGCGCCGGCCGTATCCCCACCGACAAGGGCTACCGGCTCTTCGTCGACAAGCTCGCCGGCGTCAAGCCGCTGTCGGGCGCGGAGCGGCGCGCCATCCAGAACTTCCTCGAAGGCGCCGTCGACCTCGACGACGTGGTGGCCCGCACCGTGCGGCTGCTCGCGCAGCTCACCCGGCAGGTCGCCGTCGTGCAGTACCCGTCGCTGACCCGCTCGTCGGTGCGCCACGTGGAACTGCTCTCGCTCGCGCCGGCCCGGGTGATGCTCGTGCTGATCACCGACACCGGCCGGGTCGAGCAGCGGATCATCGACTGCCCGGGGCCGGTCGGCGAGACGGTCCTCGCGGACCTGCGCGCCCGGCTCAACAGCCGTGTCACCGGCTGCCGTTTCCCCGAGGTACCGCCGCTGGTGCAGGACCTGGCGGACAGCTTCGACCCCGACGACCGCCCGTCGGTCGCCACGGTGCTCGCCACCCTCCTCGAAACCCTCGTCGAGGAGAAGGAGGAGCGGATCATGCTGGGCGGCGCGGCCAACCTGACCCGGTTCCACCACGACTTCCCGCTCACGATCCGGCCGGTGCTCGAAGCGCTCGAGGAGCAGATGGTGCTCCTCAAACTCCTCGGAGAGACCGCCGACGGCACCATGACGGTCCGGATCGGGCATGAGAATTTTCACGAGGGCCTCAATTCCACCTCCGTGGTGGCGGTCGGCTACGGTTCGGGCGACGAGGCAGTCGCCAAGCTAGGCGTGGTCGGACCGACCCGCATGGACTACCCCGGAACGATGGGAGCGGTACGCGCAGTGGCACGTTACGTCGGACAGATCCTGGCGGAGTCGTAGGTGGCCACGGACTACTACGCCGTACTCGGCGTACGCCGCGACGCGGGCCCGGACGAGATCAAGAAGGCCTTCCGCCGCCTCGCCCGCGAACTGCACCCGGACGTCAATCCGGACCCGAAGACGCAGGAGCGGTTCAAGGAGATCAACGCGGCCTACGAGGTCCTCTCCGACCCGCAGAAGAAGCAGGTCTACGACCTCGGCGGCGACCCGCTGTCCGCCGCGGGCGGGGGCGGCGGCGCGGGCGGCTTCGGCGCGGGCTTCGGCAACTTCAGCGACATCATGGACGCCTTCTTCGGGCAGTCCTCGCAGCGCGGCCCGCGCTCGCGCACCCGGCGCGGCCAGGACGCGATGATCCGGCTGGAGATCGAGCTGGACGAGGCCGCGTTCGGCACCACCAAGGACATCCAGGTGGACACCGCGGTCACCTGCGGCACCTGCAACGGGGAGGGCGCCGCGCCCGGCACCTCCGCGCAGACCTGCGACATGTGCCGCGGTCGTGGCGAGGTCTCGCAGGTCACCCGCTCCTTCCTCGGCCAGGTCATGACCTCGCGGCCGTGCCCGCAGTGCCAGGGCTTCGGCACCGTGGTGCCCACCCCGTGCCCGGAGTGCGCGGGTGACGGCCGGGTGCGCTCCCGGCGGACCCTGACGGTGAAGATCCCGGCCGGCGTCGACAACGGCACCCGTATCCAGCTCGCCGGCGAGGGCGAGGTCGGCCCCGGTGGCGGCCCGGCCGGCGACCTGTACGTGGAGATCCGCGAGCTGCCGCACGCGGTCTTCCAGCGCCGCGGTGACGACCTGCACTGCACCGTCACCATCCCGATGACCGCGGCCGCGCTCGGTACCAAGTGCCCGCTGGAGACGCTGGACGGCCTGGAGGAGGTCGACGTGCGGCCCGGCACCCAGTCCGGCCAGTCGATCCCGCTGCACCAGCGCGGCATCACCCACCTGCGCGGCGGCGGGCGCGGCGACCTCATCGTGCACGTCGAGGTGGTCACCCCGCACAAGCTCGACGCCGACCAGGAGGACCTGCTGCGGCGGCTGGCGAAGCTGCGTGGCGAGGAGCGGCCCACCGGGCAGTTCGCGCCCGGCCAGCAGGGGCTGTTCTCCCGGCTGAAGGACGCCTTCAACGGGCGGTGAGGACGCCGTTCGCGGGGCGGGCCCGCCGTTGGCGGTCTCCCGCCCCGGCCACCCCGCGGCACCTGGCGCGGCACCCTACGTGACACGATGACCACATGCCCGCGTTGACCGATCTTTCCTCCTATTCGGCGTACCCGATCGTGCAGGCCCCGATGGCCGGCGGCGCGTCCAACCCGCGGCTGGCGGCCGCGGTGGCGGGCGCCGGCGGCCTCGGCTTCCTCGCCGCCGGGTACAAGACGTCCGAGGCGATGTACCAGGAGATCCGGCAACTGCGGGACGCCACGTCGCAACCCTTCGGGGTGAACTTGTTCATGCCGCAGCCCGGCACCGTCGATCCGTCCGCGGTCGAGGTCTACGCCGAGCAGCTCGCCGGCGAGGCCGCCTGGTACGGCACGGCGCTCGGCGACCCGGAGGCGGGCTCCGACGACGGGTACGACGCCAAGGTGGCGATCCTGCTGGAGGACCCGGTGCCGATGGTGAGCTTCACCTTCGGCTGCCCCGACCGGACCGTGCTGGACGCGTTCGCGAAGGCCGGCACCTACACCGTCGTCACCGTCACCACGCCCGCGGAGGCGCTGGCCGCCCAGTGGGCCGGGGCCGACGCGCTGTGCGTGCAGGGCGTCGAGGCCGGCGGCCACCAGGGCACCCACCGCGACGACCCCCAACTCGACGGCACCGGCTTCGGGTTGCTGTCGCTGATCACGCAGGTCCGCGAGGCGGTGCAACTGCCGATGATCGCCGCCGGCGGGCTGATGCGCGGCGAGCAGGTCGCCGCCGTGCTCGCCGCGGGCGCCGCCGCGGCCGCGCTCGGCACCGCGTTCCTGGTCTGCCCGGAGTCCGGCGCGTCCGCCCTGCACAAGCGGGCGGTCACCGACCCGGTGTACGCCCGTACCGAGTTGACCCGCGCGTTCACCGGCCGCCCGGCCCGCGGGCTGCTCAACCGCTTCGTCCGCGAGCACGGCCGCTACGCCCCGGCCGGCTACCCGCAAGTGCACCACCTGACCCAACCCGTTCGCCGGGCCGCCGCCGACCTCGGCGACCCGCAGGCGATGGCGCTGTGGGCCGGGCAGGGCCACCGGCTGGCCCGGGAGCTGTCGGCGGGCGCGCTCGTGGAGACCCTGGTCGCCGAACTCCACGCCGCTCAGGGGGCCCACGCATGACCGCCCCTGTCTTCCTGGTCGGCCCCGACGCGCTCGACGGCTCCCCGGCGACGGTACGGCTCGACGGCGCGGAGGGCCGGCACGCGGTGTCGGTGCGGCGGCTCCAGGTCGGGGAGGAGATCGTGCTGACCGACGGGACCGGGCGCGGGGCGAGCGGCGTGGTCGCCGCGGTCACCGGCAAGGACGTCCTCGACGTCGAGGTGCGCGAGCCGCGCGCCGAGCCGGCGCCGGCCGTGTCGGTCACCGTCGTCCAGGCTCTGCCCAAGGGCGACCGCGGCGAACTCGCCGTGGAGACCATGACCGAGGCCGGGGTGGACGCGCTGGTGCCGTGGGCGGCGGCCCGCTGCGTGACGCAGTGGCGCGGCGAGCGCGGCGCGAAGTCCCTGGCGAAGTGGCGCTCCACCGCCCGGGAGGCCGCCAAGCAGGCCCGGCGGCTGCGGTTCCCCTCGGTCGCCGAGCAGGTGACGACACGTCAGCTCTGCGCGCTGCTCGCCGCCGCCGACTTCGCCGCGGTGCTCCACGAGGAGGGCTCCGCCCCGCTGGCCGGCGCCCGGCTCCCCACCACCGGTTCCGTGGTGCTGGTGGTCGGCCCCGAGGGCGGCGTCGCCCCGGAGGAGCTGGCCCTGTTCGCGGACGCCGGCGCGGCCGCCTACCGGCTGGGCCCCACGGTGCTGCGCACCTCGACGGCGGGAGTGGCGGCCGTGTCGCTGCTGATGGCCCGAACGGGCCGCTGGTCGTAGGGCGCCCCGCGCCCCCGGGTGGGTGACCCTCTTCTCGCAGAGGGAGCCGCACTCGCTCAGGGGCGCGTGGGGCACTCCCCCTCGCTGCGCCGGGGGCACCCCCACCCAGGCGAAGCTCAGGGGGAGAGCTGCGCGACCAACCCACCACCGGGCAGGGTGCCCCTCGACCGGGGTCCAGGGGCACCCTGGGGGGTCAGGGCACGCTAACCCTGCTTCCAGACCTGGTTGGCCGCGCCGGTGCAGTCCCAGATCTGCACCTGGGTCCCGGGAGTGGTGGACTCGTCGGTGTCGTCCAGGCACCTCCCCGAACTCGGGTTGAGCAGCGCCCCGTCGGCCTGCGGCTGCCAGACCTGCGCACCGGTCCCGTTGCAGGTGTAGAGCTGCACCTTCGTGCCGTTGGCGGTGCCCGCCGACGTGATGTCCAGGCACTTGCCGAGCGCCCGCACCGTGTTGTCGCTGCCGACCGTCCACTGCTGGGCGGCGGTGCCGTTGCAGGTGTAGACGTCGACCTTCGTGCCGTCGGCGGAGTTCGCGGCGTTCACGTCCAGGCACAGGCCCTGGTAGCCGACGAGCTGACCGGCCAGCGCCGCGTCCGCGGGCACCACCGTCCACAGGAAGGTGGTCGAGGCGCTCGCGCCCGCGCCGTCGTGGGCGGTGACGGTCACCGTGCTGGTGCCGGCCTTGGTCGGGGTACCGGTGATCGCGCCCGAGGACGAGATCGCGGTACCCGCCGGCAGCCCGGTGGCGGTGAAGGACGGGGTCTGGCCGGCGGTGGTGTCGTGCGCGGCGACCTGCACGGACACCGCGGCGCCGGTGAGGCCCTCCTGCGCGCCCGGCGCGGTGACGGTCAGCGGCGTGCCGAGCTGCGCCGACGTGACGCCCAGGGTGCCGGTCAGCGGCAGGTTGCCGTCGGAGTCGCCGACCGAGATGCCGTAGGAGCCGGTCGCGGTGGTCCAGGCGCCGGACGAGGCGTCGTAGCTGCGCAGGTTCTGCTGGCTGACGGGGAAACTGACGGTCTGGCTGGCGCCGGGCTGGAGGTCCACCCGGGCGAAGCCCTCCAGCTGCCGGGGCGGTTCGCCGTTGCCGGCCGGCCGGCTGACGTAGAGCTGGGCGACGTCGGCGCCGGCCCGCGCCCCGGTGTTGGTGACGGTCGCGGTCACGGTGGCCGCGCCGCCCGCCGCCAGGGCGCCCACGTGCAGGTCGCTGAAGGAGAAGCTGGTGTACGACAGGCCGTAGCCGAACGGGAAGAGCGGCGTGAGGTTGTTGGCGTCGTAGTAGCGGTAGCCGACGTCGACGCCCTCGGAGTACTGCACCTGCCCGCCGGTGCCGGGCCACTGCGCGGTGGTGTGCGCGGGGACCTGGGACAGCGAGGTGGGGAAGGTCACCGGGAGGTGGCCGGAGGGGTTGGTGTCGCCGAAGAGCAGCGAGGCGATCGCGGTGCCGTCGTTCTGGCCCGGGTACCACGCCTCCATGACGCCCTTCACGGAGTTCAGCCAGGGCATCGTCACGGCGGAACCGGTGTTGAGCACCACCACCGTGTTCGGGTTGGCGGCGGCCACCGCCGAGATCAGGTTGTTCTCCGAGGCCGGCAGGTCGATGCCGCCCAGGTCGCTGCCCTCGGACTCGAAGTCACTGGCGAAGACCACCGCGACCGACGAGGCCGCGGCGAGCGAGGCGGCCGAGCCGGTGTCGGAGCCGCTGTCGTACTTGACGCTGACGCCGCCGCCGGCCCGGGCGGTGATGCCCTGCAACGGGGTGACGGTGCCGCTGGAGTTGACCGCCGCGCTGCCGCCGCCGGCGGTCTGCGGGCTGGTGGAGGCGTCCGCGCCGATGACCGCGATCGAGGAGGTGCCCGAGCCGAACGGCAGGACGCCGCCGCTGTTCTTCAGCAGGACGGTGCCCTCGGCGGAGAGCTGGGTCGCCGCGGTCTTGTTCGCGGTGCTGGTGGCGACCGCGCCCGGCGAGCCGGACGGCGCCTTGTCGAACTGGCCGAACGCGAACATCTCGGTGAGGATGCGGGTGGCCATCGTGTCGAGCGTGGCCTGGCTGACCGCCCCGGAGCCGACCGCGTTGCTCAGCGCGGTGCCGTAGTAGCCGTCGTTGCCCGGCATGTCCTGGTCCAGGCCGGAGTTGGCCGAGGCGGCGGTGGAGTGGGTGGCACCCCAGTCGGAGGTCACGAAGCCCTGGAAGCCGAACTGGCCTCGCAGCGTGCTGTTCAGCAGGTCGGGGTTCTGGCAGGCGTAGGTGCCGTTGATGGTGCTGTAGGAGCACATCACGGAGGAGGCCGCGCCCTGCTGCACCGCGTCCTGGAAGGCCGGCAGGTAGATCTCCTGGAGCGCCTTCTCGCTGATCACCGCGTCGTCCGAGGGGGTGTTGCGGTTGGTCTCCTGGTTGTAGACGGCCAGGTGCTTGACCTGGGCCATCACCCCCGTGGACTGCACGCCCCTGATGTCGGCGGCGCCCAACTGGCCGTTGAGGTACGGGTCCTCGCCGATCGACTCGAAGGCGCGGCCCCAGCGCGGGTCGCGGTCGATGTTGATGGTCGGGCCGAGGTCGACGGTGGTGCCCTTGGCGGCCTGCTCGCTGCCGATCACCTGGCCGTACGTCTGCTCGGCCGCGGTGTCCCAGGTGGACGCGACGCTGACCGGTGCGGGCAGTTGGGTGACGTCGTTCATGCCGTCGGCGACGCCGGCCGGGCCGTCCTCCAGGGTCATCGCCGGGATGCACAGCGCGGGGATCGCCGGGGTGAACCCGACGTAGCTGGAGCCGCCGGTGCCGGTGGCCAGTGCCACCTTCTGGGCGGTCGTCATCTGCGCCAGCACCTGCGCGACCCGGTCAGGGATCGGTGCGGTGGAGTGCACCCAGGGGCAGGCGCCGGCCGCGGTGGGGGCGGCCTGCGCGGTGGGGGCGGAGACGGCGCCGAGCAGGCCGGAGCCGCCGGCCACCAGGGCCAGGGCGGCGAGATACGGCGTTCGCCGTCTCACCGATGTGCGGAACGTGTGCACGATGCCTCCAAGCATCTGCCGAGGGGGGTGTTCCGGTCGGGGTTCGGGGTCGGGGTTCGGGGTCCGGTGGGGGAGTGGAGGTGCGGACGTGGAGGTGCGGACGTGGAGCTGGGGGCGGTGAGCGTGGTGCGTGGCGCGGTGGCCGACTTCGGAACATGGACGCATGCCCTACGGCGGCCGGGCGTCGTCACGGCGGCGCGGAACGCTCCGGCCCCGCGGTCGGACCGCGGGTGGAGCGCTCCCAGGAGTGCGCGTCCACGCACTCTTTCCGTGCCGAACGGGAGGACGGGAGAACGGGAGGACGGGAGAACGGGAGAACGGGAAAGCAGGGAGCGAGAGTGCGGGGGGAGCGGGACAGCAGGCGTGCGGAAGCGCTGTGCGCGAAGGGGCCGACCCGCGGTCGCCGATGACGGCCGGTCGTCTGCCCATGGTGCGGGTGTGATTGAACTCGCCTACCGGGGCGCGGTCAAGGTCTGAACCATCATTGCGCCCAGCCCTTGACCGGCTGGCGCCATCCGCCCGTTTGGTTTCAAGGAGTGAAGCCAAGACGCCTTCGCGGTGGACCGGTTGAGCAGGTGTCGCCTGAGAGCGGTCGCACGCAGAACGCGGGCCCGCACGACGTACGTGCGAGCCCGCGTGGAGTGCGGTGCCCGGTGGTGGGGGCGGGCGCGGGTCAGGCGCCGCGCTGGACCGGGCCGACCAGGGTGCCCTTGGCGACCGTGAGCTTGCCGTCGGCGAAGGAGGTGCCGGGGATCTCGCCGCCGGGGGCCTGGAGCGTGAACGACGCCGCGTTCGCGGCGAGGCCGTGCGCGTTGTTGGGCACCTGGATGTCGAAGTGCACCGGGTGGCCCGGGCCGAAGGTCACCTTGGTGTGCTGGCTGCCGTAGCGCTTCGTGGTGAGCTTGACGCTCTTGTCGTGGTTCGTGAAGCGCACGCCGGTGGGCGAGCCGGCCAGCGTGCAGGACTCGTAGCCGCGAGGTGCGGTCAGGGTGACGCGGTAGTGCCGGTGCCCCGCGGAGTTGGCCGTCTGGGTGATCTTCGCGAGGTGGTTGGCCGGACGGCAGGCGGAGGGGGCGGGGCTCTTGCCCTTGGCCGGCGACGCCTGCGCGACTCCCGCACCGGCGGCCCCCACCAGTGCGGCGACGGCGAGGGTGACGGCAATCTTCCGGTTGGTACGCATCAACTCGTGCTCCTCGTCTTGCTCAACGGCCCCGAGGTCTCCCCGTCGGAACCATGGTCAACTCGATTGTTGCCCGACCTCCGCGGGAAAAATGTCCCGATAGCGCCACAGTCGCGTCACCGGTACGTGGGGGTATGGCCTCATCAGGCCAGCGACTGCCAGAACGCGGCCTCGTACGCCTGCATCAGCCGCGCCGCCTCCACTGCGGCCGAGGGGTCCTCTCCCGCGTCCAGGCCGGCCTGGAGCAGCCGGGTCGCCCGGGTCTCGAAGCCGGGCGGCAGGGTCGAGAAGAACGCGAAGAACTCCACGTCGCCGGCGGTCAGGTCGTAGCGCGGCGGCACGGCCTCCGCGAGACGCGCGCAATAACCGCCCCAGAAGCCGAAGTTGACCAGCAGCGCCAGCGCCAGCTCGCTGCGCGTGCCCGACCCGACCAGCCAGCCCAGATAGTGCGGATAGCCCTGCGCGGCGGGCGACGGCCGCCACCCGGCCGCACCGGCCGGCGGCCCCGCCGGATCGAGCGCCGACCCCAGCCGCTCCAGCAGCTCCAACGCCCGCGTCTCGCCCTGCGCCAGGCCGAGGAACAGCTCGGCCGCGGCATCGTCGCCGCCGAACCGCGACGCCGCCAGGGCGAAGCTGCGCCGGTCGCTGCGCACGATCAACGACTCCTCCGCCACCAGGCGGACCAGCCGCTCCCGGGGCGCGGCGCCGGCCTCCACCAGCTCCACGAACGCGTTGTGCGCGGCGGCGCCGGCCAGCTCGCGCCGCGCCCGGGCGATCAACTCCTGTGCCTCGCGCTGCCGTTCGTCGAGCGGTTCCACGCAAACCTCCGGAAAGCACCGTGAAAGCGGGCGGTCGGCCGGAAACCTACCCGTTCCCGGCCGCACCGACGCGGTGCCACGCCCACCCGTTCCCTGCTCGCGGGCGGTCCCTGTTCGGGGGTGGTCCCCGTTCGCGGGCGGTCCGTCTCCGCGGGCTGACTACCGCCTGACGGGCAGGAGCCGGAAGGAGCGCAGATAGGCCGGGGCGGGCGAGCCGACGCCGGTCACCTCGTCGTAGCCGGGGACCGCGGCCAGCGAGGAGTCGTGGCCGAGGGTCTGGAGCGTGGTGGAGGTGCCCGCCGAATCGTCCACGCCGTTGCGGTAGTCGACCCGTACGGCAGCCAACTGCCGGTCGGCGCCGAGCGGGTGGTCGGTGACGTCGTGGAAGTCGGCGGCGTGCCGCTGGTCGTAGAGGCGGGGGTTGGCGAAGCCGATCGGGAAGCCCTGCGCCTGCTGGGCGAGTGCCTGGATGCCGGCGATCACCGGCGCGGCCAGGCTGGTGCCGCCGATCCTGAACTCGCTGTACTTCACGGTGCCGTCGGGAAAGCTCTGGGTCTGGCCGATGAGGAAGCCGGTGGTGGGGTCGGCGACCGCCGCGATGTCCGGGACGGTCCGCATCGCCCGCCCGCCGCCCTGCCGCGCGAGGGCGGCCGGTACCACGCCGCGCTGGTACCACGGCTGGGCCGCCCGCGTGCTCGCCCCGCCGCCCGCGCCGTCGTCGAAGGTGCCCGGCAGCGAGGACCACGCGGTCCCGGTGGAGTTCAGCCGCGAGTTGTCGGTGCCCCAGCCGGTCTCCCACTGGTAGCCGTCGTCCGCGCCCACCGCGAGCGACGTCCCGCCGACCGCGGTCACCCACGGCCGCGACGCGGGCGTCTCGCTCTGCTTGGTGCCGGTCGACGCCTTGTCGTCGGCGTCGTCGCCGCTGGAGAAGTAGAAGCCGATGCCCTCCAGCGCTCCGGTGGCGAACGTCTGGTCGTAGGCCGGGTCGAGCGCCGGGTCCGCGGCGCTCTCCGGCTCGCCCCACGAGTCGCTGACGATGTCCGCGAGATGGTGGTCCACGACGGTGTTCAGGGCCGCCAGCAGGTCGGGGTCGTCGCACGAGGCGGCGCCGACGTACGTGATCCCGGCGTCCTGCGCCATCGCGTGCGCCGCCTCCACGTCGAGCGACTGCTCGCCGTACCAGCCGTCCGCGCCGCACTGGTCGGTGTCGGTCCAGGCCGGGGCGTCCACGGTGGTCAACTGGCCGGCGCGGTAAGGCGCGTCGCCGTTGCGCCGGGCGTACGTCTCGGCGTCCGCGGTCAGCGTCGGGGAGTGGTAGGCGTCCACCACCGCCACGGTCACGCCGCGCCCGGAAAGGCCCGAGCCGGTCACGCCGTACGCACTCCGCAACTGCCGCCCGGTGTAGCCCTGGACGGCGTACGGCGGGACGGCGCCGTACGCCTGCGGGACGCCGGCCGCCGGGTGGTCGCCCCAACTGGTCGAGAACGGCGGCGCGTTGACGAAGGCGGCGGTGGGGCCGGGGAGTTGATCGCCCGGCGAGGCCGCCGATACGGCCTTGGGCGTCGCCAGGTGCGGGGTGTCCTCCAGGCCGGTCACCGTCAGCACCGCGTCGGCCATGTCCGCCGGGACCGAGGCGGCGGTGACCGGCGCGGTGTAGACGTGGCCGCCCTTGCGGTACCGGTGCAGGGTCGTGCCGAACGCGGCGCTGACGGCCTTCGGGCTGCCCTGCACGGTCAGCTGGTGCGCGTCCGCGGCCGTCACCCGGAAGCCGGCGCCGGTCAGCCAGTCGCGTACGGCCGCCTGCCGGCCAGGCGTGGCGCCGTACCGCGCCTGTACCTGCGCCGGGGTGAGGTACCGGCCGTACTCCGCCGAGGCCGGGTCGGAGACCGAACGGGCCGCCGCCTCCAGCCCGGCGTGGTCCCGGCCGGCCAGGTACACGTGCGCGGTCACGGTCGTGCCGGTCGGCGCCTGGCCCTGGTCGGCCTGCGCGGTCGCCCACGGGGGCGCGGTACCGGGCAGGCCGATCCGCCCGGTGGGTACGGCGGGCACGGCGGACGGCGTGGCGGCGTGCGCGGCGGCGGGAGTGCCCGCCACCACCAGCCCCGCGGCCAGCAGGGACGCGGTACGGGCGAGGAGCTTGCGGCTGCGTCGGCGCATGGGCGGTCACCTCTCGGTGGTGGGCGGTGCGGGCCTTCCGAAGATGCATGACCCTTCGCCGGCCGACGGCAACACGGACACCGGGAGATTGCCGCGGGCGGCGGCTGAAACTTCATCAGTTCGGGTGTTCCACCCCACCTCTGCGGATGCGCGGCGGGCCGCACATACCCAGGGGGCGCGGGGAGCTGCGCGACCAGCCCCCCACTCGGGGAGGGTCCCGCGGCGCCCCCGCCGCAAGGTCCCGAGAACCGCGGACAGGGGCACCCGGGAGGGTCCCGCCTACCCCGGAAGGGGCGGCGCCGACTTCGCCGGGTTCGCCGCCAACGCCTCCAGGGCCATCCCGATGGCACGGTCGAGCTGGGGATCGCGCCCGGCGGCGTAATCCTGCGGGGTGACGACCACCTCGACATCCGGCTCGACCCCGTGGTTCTCCACGGACCACCCGAACCCCTCGAACCAGAGCGCGTACTTCGGCTGGGTCACCGAGGTCCCGTCGATCAGCTGGTAGCGGCTGTCGATGCCGATCACGCCGCCCCAGGTGCGGGTACCGACCACCGGGCCGATCCCGAGCGTGCGGATCGCCGCGTTGACGATGTCACCGTCCGACCCGGAGAACTCGTTGGCCACCGCCACCACGGGCCCGCGGGGAGCGTCCTGCGGGTAGCTGAAGGGGTGGCCGTACCGCGGCAGGTCCCAGCCGATGACCCGGCGGGCCAGCTTCTCCACCACGAGCTGCGAGGTGTGCCCGCCGCGGTTCTCGCGGACGTCGACCACCAGCCCCTCGCGGGCCACCTCGACCCTCAGGTCGCGATGGAGTTCGGCCCAGCCGTTGCTGACCATGTCGGGCACGTGCAGGTAGCCGAGCCGGCCGCCGGACGCCCGGTGGACGTAGGCGCGCCGGTCGGCGACCCAGTCGTGGTAGCGCAGCGCCTCCTCGTCGGCGAGCGGCACCGCGACCACGTGCCGGACCGGGCCGCCCGCCGCCGGTGTGACCGTCAGCTCGACCGGCTTGCCCGCGGTGCCCACCAGCAGCGGCGCGGGGCCGGTCAGCGGGTCGACCGGCAGCCCGTCCACCGCGACGAGGGTGTCCCCGGCGCGGACCGCCACCCCGGGCGCGGCCAGCGGCGAGCGCGCCCGGGGGTCGGAGGACTCGCCGGACAGCACCCGGTCCACCCGCCAACTGCCGTCCTCCGCACGGGAGATGTCCGCACCGAGCAGACCCTGGCGGCGGCGCGGGTCACCGGAGCCGCCGGGGGGCGAGACGTACGCGTGCGAGGTCCGCAGCTCGCCGTGGAGTTCCCACAGCAGGTCCACGAGGTCGTCGTGGGTGGCGATGCGGTCCAGCAGCGCGCGGTACCGCTCGCCGATCGCGTCCCAGTCGAGGCCGCCCATGTCGGCCCGCCAGAAGTGGTCGCGGGCGAGGCGGTGCGTCTCGTCGAACATCTGCCGCCACTCGTCGGCGGGTTGGACGGTGGCGCGCACCCGGGCCAGGTCGATGCTCGTCGAACTGTCCGAGTCGTCATCGGACTTGCTGTCCGCCGGCCCGATCCGCAGCCGCGCCCCGCTGGTGACGAGCACCTTCGTGCCGTCGCCGGAGACCGCGAAACCGTCGGCGTCGGAGGCGATCTCCTCGACCTTCAACTGCCGCAGGTCGTAACGCTCCAGGACGGTCTCCGGCGGCTCGGCCTCGGGCGTGGCCAGAGACGCGCCGAGGCTGCCGACGAGCGGGTGCCGCAGCCACAGCACCCCGCCCTTGGCGGCTTCCAACCCCGAGTAGTGGCCGGCCTCGACGGGGAAGGGCACGATCCGGTCGGCGATGCCCTCCGCGTCGACCTTGGTGGGACGTGGCCGGTCCCGGCGGCCGCGCCGGCCCGAACCACCGGTGTCGGAACCGCCGTTGTCGCTGCCGGAGCCACTGTCGGAGCCGTTGCCGGAGTCACCGTCGGAGGCGTCGTCGGACTCCTCGCCGGAACCGCTGTCCGAGCCGTCGTCCGCGCCGGTGCCGGCGCTCACGCCCGCCCCGGTGTCCTCGCCCGCGGCCAGCCCCAGACCCGTACCCGTGCCTGTACCCGTGCCGCCGCCGTCCCCGTGCTCGCCGTTCTCGTCCCCGTCGTCGTCGTACGGGCGGCCGTGCCGCTGCGGGCCGAACGGTGAGGGCGTGGTGGCGGCGAGCGTGATCAGGTACGGGCGGCAGGCGTTGGGGAAGGAGAGGTCGAACACGTGGGCGTCGTAGACCGGGTCGAAGGCCCGCTGGGACAGGAAGGCGAGGTGCCGGCCGTCGGCGGTGAACGCGGGCGCGAAGTCGATGAAACGCAGCGGGGTGGCGTCCACCAGGGTCAGGTCCGCGGTGGCGGCGAGCTTGATCTGCCGCAGCGAGCCCGGCCCGGGCTGGGACCAGGCCAGCCAGCCGGAGTCGGGGGAGAAGGCCAGGTCGCTGACGTCTCCGGCGTTTCCGGCCGGTGCGGGAGCCGGTGCGGGTTCGTCGTCGCCCTCCGCGGTGGCCGTGTCGGTCGTCGGCACCTCGCGGACCTCGCCGGTCTGCGTGTCGACCAGCAGCACCCGCCCGTCGTGCGAGGCGACCGCGATCCGGTGGCCGTCCGGCGACACCTCCAGCTCGTGCACCCGGCCGAGCCGCCCGGCCGCGAGCCGGCGCGGCGCGGTGCCGGCCGGCAGTCCGGTGGCCGGGGAGATCTCCAGCGCGTCGTCGCCGTCGACGTCGGTCACCCACACCACGTACTGGTCGTCGCCCTGCGAGAACACCCGCGGGTGCCGGGTGCGTACGCCCGGCTGCGCGGCCAGGACCCGGGCCGGGCCGCCCCGGTGGGTGACCCAGTGCGTGGTGCCGCGCACCTCCACCGCGCTGCCCCGGCCGGTGTGGTCCGGCCGGGCGTCGCCCAGATACGCGGCAGGGCGCAGCGGGTAGGGCTGCAAGTCCACCCGCTGGCCGCCGAGTTCGATCTCCAGCGGGCGCGGCTGTACGTCCTCGCCGAGGCTGTCCAGCACGTACAGGGTGCCGCCGACGGTGTACACCACCCGGGTGCCGTCGGTGCCTGCCTGCCGGGCGTAGAACCCGCCGAGCGGGGTGTGGCGGCGCAGGTCGGCGCCGTCGGGCCGGCTGGAGTAGAGCGCGCCCTGGCCCTCGTGGTCGGAGAGGAACGCGATCCGGTCGCCGACCCACATCGGGTACTCGAGGTTGCCGTCGATGTCTTCGTGCAGCCGGGCGAACTCCCCCTCGCCGGTGGGGTCGAGCCACAACTTGCCCGCGGTGCCGCCCCGGTAGCCCTTCCAGTACGCGGCCTCGCGCCCCATCGTCACCGACTGGAGCAGCAGGGCGCCGTCCGGTCCGTACGCGAGGTCGCCGAGCGGGCCGAGCGGCAACTTCCGCGCGGGGCCGCCGTCCAGCGGCAGCCGGTGCGCCCAGGTACGGCGGATCGACGCCTGGCCGGCCGTGGTCACCACCACCAGCTCGCCGTCCGGCGTCCATGTCCGCACGCCGGTCTGGGCGTTGCCCCAGTAGGTGAGCCGCCGCGAGGGGCCCCCGGCCAGGTCCGCCACGTGGACTTCGGGGGCGCCGTCGCGGGTGGAGGACCAGGCCACCGACGTGCCGTCGGGGGAGATCCGCGGCCGCCGGACCGGCATGTTGTCCGCGCTGACCCGCCAGGCCCGGCCGCCGTCGAGCGGCGCGACCCACACGTCGTCCTCGGCGGTGAAGACGACCAGGTCACCGTGCGGGTGCGGGTGCCTCAGGTACGAGGGGTGAGATGCGGGGTGAACAGGGCCCGAAGGGCGCGCGGAGAGCGAGGACTGCGTCACGAAGCCAGCCTAACCACGATCAACTGCGCTGAGCAGTGCCCCTCGGTACGAACCGGGGCCGCCGCGCGGAGCGCAGCCGGTCAGCACGCGCCGAGCCCGTGCACGTCGAAAACGGTGCGGCCCTCCACCAACGCGGTCAGATGGCCCTGGACGCACTTGAGGTTCGACTGCCGGGTCACGTCGCCCTTCACCGAGATCTTCCGCTGGTCGTTCGTGCGGCCCACGCAGTCGACCTTCGGGTCCTTCCTGTCCTCGGTCGCGCTGCACGACAGCCACTGCACCTGGACGTGGTCCTGCTTCAGCGCCTTGGTGGCCAACTGGTCAGTGCTCACCGATACGTTGGAGCTGCTCAGCCCGTCCACGGGATCGCACGCCGCGACCGTGGCCATCACCATGGCGGCTCCCGCCACCCCGACACCCCAGTTCCTCCGGATGCGTCCCATCCCCCCACGATGCCCCGCCCTGTTCACGGCGGCCATCCCCCACACGGTGGACGTCCGCCCTTAAGGGCCGCGGCCCGCGCGGACGCCTGCGGGCGTGGGCCGGAAGGCCGGTAGGCCGGCTCACCCGCCACCGCCGGCCTACCCGCCTCCGCTGCCTCACCCGCCTCCGCCGCCGCCACCGCCGCCCCCCGTGCTCGGGCGGCAGTCGGTGTGGCACGACGGCAGCGCGTAGTAGGCGATCGCGCCGATCCCCGCCACGATGGCTCCGACCAGCATCAGCATCGCGAGCAGGCAGCCCACGGAGATCGACCGGTCACGTAACCTGCCCGCCCGGGGCGCGCGTTCGTTCCTCACTCCCGTGATGTGCCCGGCGGGCGCCGCACCGGAACACGCAAGGGGGGCCGTACCGCGAGGAGGACGACGGGCGGGCCGATACGATGCCGGGTGCGGGTCGGCGGACGGCGCCGGCCGCGGACGGACGAGCGGAAGAGCAAGGGGTGCCGCCGTGGCGGGAGAAGCACAGCCGGACTGCCTGTTCTGCAAGATCGTGGCCGGGGACATCCCGGCGACGGTGGTGCGGGAGACGGAGACCACCATCGCGTTCCGGGACATCAACCCGCAGGCGCCCACCCATGTGCTGGTGATCCCGCGGGTGCACTACGCCGACGCGGCCGAGCTGGCCGCGGGCGACCCGGCCGCCGCCGCGGACGTGCTGCGGGAGGCCGGCGAGGTGGCCGCGCGGGAGAACGTGGTCGACACCGGCTACCGGATCGTGTTCAACACCGGCCCGGGCGCGGGCCAGACCGTCTTCCACGCGCACGCCCACGTGCTGGGCGGCCGCGACCTCCAGCGGCTGGTCTGAGCCGGGCACCGGACGCCCCGAACCCCCAGACCTGACCCGGACACCCGGCCCGACCCGGACACCCGGACCCGACCCAGACACCCGGACCTGACCTGGACCCCCGGACCCGACCCGCGACCGTACGGACCCCAGCGCCATGTCACCCCGCGAACTCGTCGTGCTCGGCACCGCCAGCCAGGTGCCGACCCGGCAGCGCAACCACAACGGCTACGTGCTGCGCTGGGACACCGAGGGCATCCTCTTCGACCCCGGCGACGGCACCCAGCGGCAGATGGTGCACGCCGGGCTGGCCGCGCACGACCTGACCCGGATCTGCGTCACGCACTTCCACGGCGACCACAGCCTGGGCCTGGCCGGGGTGGTGCAGCGGATCAACCTGGACCGGGTGCCGCACCCGATCACCGCGCACTACCCGGCGAGCGGGCAGCGGTACTTCGAGCGGCTGCGGTACGCCACCGCGTACCGCGAGACCGCGGAACTGCGCGAGCGGCCGCTCGACGAGGACGGCCCGATCGCGGTCACCGGCGAACTCACGCTGTCGGCACGGCGGTTGTCGCACCCCGTGGAGGCGTACGGCTACCGGCTGGACGAGCCCGACGGGCGGCGGATACTGCCGGAGCGACTGGCCGCACACGGCATCGCCGGGCCGGACATCAGCCGGCTGCAACGTGACGGCGAGCTGCGCGGGGTGACGCTGGATCAGGTCAGCGAGCCGCGGCCGGGCCAGTCGTTCGCGTTCGTGATGGACACCCGGATGTGCCCGGCGGTGCCCGAACTCGCCGCGGGATGCGACATGTTGGTGATCGAGTCCACCTTCCTCGACCAGGACGCCGGGATCGCCGAGGAGTACGGCCATCTCACCGCGGGACAGGCGGGCCGGGTGGCCGCGGAAGCGGGTGTACGGCACCTGGTGCTCACCCACTTCTCGCAGCGCTACCCCGACCCGGACGACTTCGGGCACCAGGCCCGCGCGGCGGGCTTCGCCGGCGAACTCACCGTCGCCCACGACCTGATGCGCGTCCCGGTGCCCAAACGCCGTCCCTGAAGGGGACCTTGCCGCCGCACGGCACAGCTTCACACCCACGGCGGCCGCACGCCCTACGGCAGGTAGTACATCGGGTTCGGCAGCTTGAACGACTTGTCCGCGTGCCCGCCCTCCAGGTCGCTGTACTGGTCGCCGAAGTTGCCGACGATGTCGTAGCCCAGCGACTCGATGTGCGCCCGGGTGCCGGACTTGTACTCGATGGTCGTGCAGGTCGCGCCGCACGGCAGGTACGACGGCGGGGTGGCCGCGTTCTTCAGGTACAGGTGCGAGGTGTCGGCCGGCGCCTTGAAGCCCTCCGCGGTCAGGTTCCGCACCGTGTCGGCGCGCTGCGCCTCCGGGCGACCGGTGATCCAGAAGACCGTGATGCCCTTCGAGGCGGCCCAGTTGACGAGGGTGTCGATGCCGAAGACCGGCGGCATGTTCTTGGTGTCCAGGTACGACTGGTTGCTCGCCGGGGTGTAGTTGAAGCCCACCTCCAGCTCGTAGTTGTACGTCAGCAGGCTGGTGTCGTCGACGTCGAGCACGATCGCGGGCTTGCCGCTCTTGCCATGGCCCTTCCCGCCGCCGTGGCCGTGGCCGGCGGTGGCCGCCTGCGCCAGCCAGGACTTCGCCTTCGCCTCGATCCCGGCGACCTGATGTGCGTAGTTGCTGGTCGGGGACGCCTGGTGCTCGCCCGACGCGTCGACGGTGTCGCCGTAGTACGCCTTGATCTCGTCGACGACGTTGGTGAGATTGGGGATCTGCTTGTCGCTGCGCGGTGCGGAGTTGTCCGCGGTCGCGACGCCGACGCCGTAGAACGTGGCGCCCAGCGTCACCGCGGCGGCGGTGACGGCCAGCGCGCGGGTACGCAGGGACAGACGGGCACGGGGCATGGCGGTGCTCCTTCAAAGCTTGGTGGTGCGGCGGAATGTAGACCCCGGCATCCGAGCAGGTCAAGGCCCATCTACGCGCGTGGCGGCGCAACACGGGTTCATCCGTGGTTTCCTTTGCGTTAACCCGCAGTTCAGAGCCGCGCGGGCCGGGTTCCGCCGGTTGTCACCAGTTCGCCGCGGTGAGGATACGGCTCGCCGCCGCCGCGGAGTCGACCAGCGGATGCCGTACCAGCGCGCGCAGCGCCGCCGCCCGCGAACCGGTGGTCGCCGCCTCGATCGCCGCCCGCTCCACCGACTTCAGCGCCAGCATCAGCCCGGCCTGGTGCTCGTCGGGCGCCGCCACCGGCAGCGGCCGCGCCCCGAACGCGCCGACCTCGCATGGCACTTCCACCACCGCGTCCGGGTCCAGCGCCGAAACCACCCCGCCGCCGGGCACGTTGAGGATCAGCACGGTGCGCTCGTCCCGCGCGATGGCCCGCATCAGGGCGAGCGCCACCTTGTCGTAGCCGCCGCCGTCCAGGTCGTGCGGGTCGCGCTGCCAGCCGCCGGTGGCCGCGCGGTTCTCGGCCATGTAGGTCTCCTCGCGCTCCAACCGGGCACGCTCCCACAGCTCGTACGCCGACGGCCCGCGGCCGGCCGCGCCCGCCGATCCCGCCGCGCCCGCCTCCGTACCGCCCGCGCGGTCCGCCGCCGCGAAGAACTCCGACTGCCGCGCGTGCAGGAACTCCCCCCGGGTCGCGTCCGCCGACCGCACCGCCGCCAGCGCCTCCCGCTCGAAGTAGTAGTAGTGCAGGTACTCGTTGGGCAGCGAACCCAGCGCCGACAGCCACTCCGCGCCGAACAGCCGCCCCTCCTCGAACGAGCCGAGCGCCGCCGGGTCCGCGAGCAACCCCGGCAGCAACTCCCGTCCGTCCAGGGCGAGTCCGCGCAGCCAGCCGAGGTGGTTGAGGCCGACGTAGTCGTACGAGAAGCCCGGCGCGTCCGGGTCCGCGCCCGCCGCCCGCGCGGCCCGCCGGACCAACCCCACCGGCGAGTCGCAGATGCCGATCACGCGCGGGCCCAGTACCCGGGCCATCGCCTCCGTCACCATCCCCGCGGGGTTGGTGAAGTTGATCACCCACGCGGACGGGGCCACCGCGCGGACGCGCTCGGCGAGGTGCAGGGCGACCGGGACGGTGCGCAGTCCGTACAGCACCCCGCCCGCGCCGACGGTCTCCTGGCCGAGCACGCCCTCGGCCAGCGGGACCTGCTCGTCCCGCACCCGGCCCCCCGTGCCGCCGACCCGGATCGCCGAGAACACGAAGTCCGTGCCGCGCAGCGCCGCGTCCAGGTCCGTCTCGACCCGCACGCGCGGTCCGGGAGCCGCACCCGCCGCCCCCTGCTCGGCCAGCACCTTCGCGATGACCCGCAGGCGCAGCGGGTCCGTGTCGTGCAGCACCAGTTCCGTGACCGTGGGGTCCCCTTGCAGGGCCCGAAACACCAGGGGCACCCGGAAGCCGCCCCCGCCGAGGATGGTGAGTCGCACGCCGTATCCGTCCCGTCTGCCCGGCCAATGTCCTCCCCGGACCTTACGACCCGTCCGTGGCGCAACCCCACCGGCAGGTGGTCCCTGAACCGACAGCACGTGGCAACCCGGTCGGTCAGGGGCACCGTGCGACAGTGGGGGGATGGACGATCATCCCGTTCTCGACCCGCTGGGAGGGCTGCGTGCGCCGGGCGACCCGGCGACGGACGTGTACCTGACGGGCACCGTCTTCCTGGACATCATCTTCACCGGACTGGACCGGGCCCCGGTGCGAGGCACGGAGTCCTGGGCGCGCGGCATGGGCTCCAGCCCCGGCGGCATCGCGAACATGGCCACCGCGCTGGCCCGCCTCGGCCTGCGCACGACGCTCGCCGCGGCCTTCGGCGACGACATGTACGGCGACTACTGCTGGGAGTGCCTGCGGGAGGGCGAGGGCATCGACCTCGGGCCGTCCCGGCGGGTCCCCGGCTGGCACTCCCCGGTCACCGTGTCGATGGCGTACGAGGGCGAGCGGACCATGGTCAGCCACGGCCACCGCGCACCGCCTCCGGAGGACGCTGTGCCGACCTGCCCGCCGCCGGCCCGCGCCGCGGTCGCCTCGCTCGGCGGCCGGGAGGCGGGCGAGGAGCGCTACGACTGGATCGCCGGGGCCGCCGCGTCCGGCACGAAGGTCTTCGCCGACGTCGGCTGGGACGAGACCGGCCGCTGGGACCCCGCCGACCTCGCCGGGCTGCGGCACTGCGCCGCGTTCCTGCCGAACGCCGAGGAGGCGGTCCGCTACACGCGGGCCGACGGCCCCCGCGAGGCCGCCCACCGGCTGGCCGAACTCGTACCGCTCGCGGTGGTCACCCTCGGTGCGCAGGGCGCCATCGCGGTGGATTCCGCGACCGGCCAGACCGCGGAGGTGCCCGCGCTGGCGGTGGAGGCGCTGGACCCGACCGGCGCCGGGGACGTCTTCGTGGCCGGCTTCGTCACCGGCACCCTCGCGCAGTGGCCGCTGGCCGACCGGCTGGCGTTCGCCTCGCTGTGCGCGGCGCTGTCCGTGCAGGAGTTCGGCGGGTCGCTGTCCGCGCCCGGCTGGATGGAGATCGCCGGCTGGTGGGAGCAGGCCAAGGCGTTCGCAGGTCAGGCCCCGCACCACCGAGAGGCGGTGTGCCGGTACGGCTTCCTGGAGGACCTGCTGCCGGCGGCCACCCGCCCGTGGCCGCTGCGCCGAGCCGTCCCCACGATCGGCTTCCGCCCGGCGGGCGGCGCGGTCGGTGGCGCGGTCAGCGGATCGGTCAGCGGATCGGTCCCCGGCGCGGTCGGCGGCGCGCCGGGGGGCGCACCCGGCAGCGCGGCCCGAAACGGCGAGCGGTAATCCCCTCTGCCTGCGGCGTTCCGCGTCGTACCCTTGGTACCCCAAGGCCCCCTGGGCCCATCGACCAGCAGAAGGCGGGATGAGCAGGCCCTAGCGCCGGCCCATGACTCAGACACCGACCCAGCAGCAGCCGCAGCAGCCGCATCAGGCGCGCGCGCACTTCGTCGTACCGGCCAAGCACCCCATGGTGACCGTCCTGGGCTCTGGTGACGCTCTTCTCCGCGTGATCGAGCAGGCGTTCCCGGCCGTCGACATCCACGTCAGGGGCAACGAGATCAGCGCGGTCGGCGACGCCGCCGACGTGGCCCTGGTCCAGCGGTTGTTCGACGAGATGATGCTGGTGCTGCGCACCGGCCAGCCCATGACGGAGGACGCCGTCGAGCGCTCGATCGCGATGCTCCGGGCGAACGGGACGTCGGCCGACGGCGAGGCGGAGACGCCCGCCCAGGTCCTCACCCAGAACATCCTCTCCAGCCGCGGCCGCACCATCCGCCCCAAGACGGTCAACCAGAAGCGCTACGTCGACGCGATCGACCGGCACACGATCGTCTTCGGCATCGGCCCGGCCGGCACCGGCAAGACCTACCTGGCGATGGCGAAGGCCGTGCAGGCCCTTCAGGCCAAGCAGGTCAACCGGATCATCCTGACCCGCCCCGCGGTCGAGGCCGGCGAGCGGCTGGGCTTCCTGCCCGGCACCCTGTACGAGAAGATCGACCCGTACCTGCGCCCGCTCTACGACGCGCTGCACGACATGCTGGACCCCGACACCATCCCCCGCCTGATGGCCGCCGGCACCATCGAGGTCGCCCCGCTGGCCTACATGCGCGGCAGAACCCTGAATGACGCGTTCATCATCCTGGACGAGGCGCAGAACACCAGCGCCGAGCAGATGAAGATGTTCCTGACCCGGCTCGGCTTCGACTCGAAGATCGTCATCACCGGCGACATCACGCAGATCGACCTGCCCGGCGGCACCAAGAGCGGGCTGCGCCAGGTGCAGGACATCCTCTTCGACGTGGACGACGTGCACTTCTCCCGGCTCACCAGCACCGACGTGGTCCGCCATAAGCTGGTCGGGCGCATCGTGGACGCCTACGAGCGCTACGACAACGCCCAGGCCGAGGAAGAGTCCGCGCGCGGCCAGGACGCCGGGCGCGGGCGCGGCGGCGGCTCCGGGCCGAAGAGAAAGTAACCACTCCACCACCATGGCGATCGACGTCAACAACGAGTCCGGCTGGGATATCGACGACGAGGCGGTCCTGGACGCCGCCCGTTACGCCCTGCACCGGATGCGCATCCACCCGCTCTCCGAACTGTCGGTGATCGTGGTGGACGCCGCCGCGATGGAGCAACTCCACCTCCAGTGGATGAACCTCCCCGGCCCCACCGATGTCATGTCCTTCCCGATGGACGAACTGCGGCCGGGCAAGGAGGACGACGAACCCGAGCAGGGCCTGCTCGGGGACATCGTGCTCTGCCCGGAGGTGGCGAAGAAGCAGGGCGAGGAGGCGCCGACGAAGCACTCCATGGACGAGGAGCTTCAGTTGCTCACCGTGCACGGCGTGCTCCACCTGCTGGGGTACGACCACGAGGAGCCCGAGGAGAAGGCCGAGATGTTCGGCCTGCAGAAGGCGATCCTGGACGGCTGGCGGGCCGAGCGCGGTGTCGAGGGCCCCTCGCCCGCGCCCACCACCCGCTGACGGCGGCGACTGCACCCTCATGGTCGTCTTCGCCGTACTGCTCGTTATCGTCGCCTGGCTCGCGGCGTGCGCCGAGGCCGGGCTCGCCCGGGTCTCCCGGTTCCGCGCCCAGGACGCGCTGCGCTCCGGCCGGCGCGGGGCCGCGAACCTCGTCGCGGTCGCCTCCGACCCCACCCGCTACCTGAACGTGGCGCTGCTGGTGCGCGTCGCCTGCGAGACGGCCGCGGCCGTCCTGATCACGGTCGTCGCCGACCGGCACTTCGACCGCACCTGGCAGGTGCTGTGCGTCGCGATCGGCGTGATGGTGCTGGTGTCGTACGTGGCGGTCGGGGTCTCGCCGCGCACCATCGGCCGCCAGCACCCGATGAACACCGCGACCGCCGCGTCGTACGTCCTGCTGCCGCTGGCCCGGGTGATGGGGCCGGTGCCGGGGCTGCTGATCCTGCTGGGCAACGCGCTCACGCCCGGCAAGGGCTTCAAGCGCGGGCCGTTCGCGAGCGAGGCGGAGCTGCGGGCGGCCGTGGACCTCGCCGAGTCCGAGTCACTGATCGAGGACGAGGAGCGCCGGATGGTGCACTCGGTCTTCGAGTTGGGCGACACGATCGTGCGCGAGGTGATGGTGCCGCGTACCGAACTCGTGATGATCGAACGGTTCAAGACGGTCCGTCAGGGGATGACGCTGGCGCTGCGCAGCGGCTTCTCCCGGATTCCGGTGACCGGGGAGAGCGAGGACGACGTGGTCGGCTTCGTCTACCTCAAGGACCTGGCGCGGCGGGTGCACATCAACCGCGACGCCGAGTCCGACCCGGTCTCCTCCCTGATCCGGCCGGCGTTCTTCGTGCCCGACACCAAGAACGCCGGGGACCTGCTGCGCGAGATGCAGCAGCAGCGCAACCACGTCGCGGTCGTGGTCGACGAGTACGGCGGCACCGCCGGCATCGTGACGATCGAGGACATCCTGGAGGAGATCGTCGGGGAGATCACCGACGAGTACGACCGGGAGACGCCGCCGGTGGAGCGGCTGGGCGGCGGCCGGTTCCGGGTCACCGCGCGGCTGGACATCGGCGACCTCGGCGAGCTGTACGGCGTGCCGCTCGACGACGACGACGTGGAGACGGTCGGCGGCCTGCTGGCGAAGGCGCTGGGCCGGGTGCCGATCCCGGGCGCGGTCGCGGTGGTGCCGCTGCCGGTGGACGCGTCGGCGGTCGGGCCCGACGGTACGGTCGCGCTGCGGCTGACCGCGGAGACGCAGGCGGGGCGGCGGAACCGGATCGGCACGGTGCTGGTGGAGCCGGTGAGCGGTGCCGAGGCGTCGGGGGCGACGCGGGTCCAGGGCCACCCGGAGCCGGGCGCGGCGGGGCGTGGCGAGGGGGCGCTCGGCGGCGATCGGTAATTTCGACAAGTAAATTCAACAAGTTGCTTGTCGAACTGTTACGGTGGCGGTCATGCGCCCACACGACCCCAACGGCACCCCCGTGCCGGTTTCCGGCGGCCCCGCCCCGGCCGGCTCCACGCCCGCCGGCGGCACCGCGGCCGACAGCACGCCGGCAGTCGCCCACCGGCTCAGCGTGGCCATCACCCGCCTCCGCTCGCGCCTGCGGGTGGAGGCGGGACTGCACGGCACCGGACTGTCGATCTCGCAGCTCGCGGTGCTGGGCAGCGTGGTGCACGACGGTCCGGTCACCGCGGCCTGGCTGGCCACCACCCAGCACGTGAGCCCGCAGTCCATCGCCCAGAACCTGGCCGTACTCAAGGCGGCCGGCCTGGTGCGGGGCCACCGGGACCCGGCCGACGGCCGCAAGACGCTGGTGACCGCCGAGCCGTCCGCCGCGCGCCTGCTGGACGCGTTGGAGTCCTCGCGGGAGTCCTTCCTCACCCGGGCCCTGGACGCGCTGGTCCCGGCGGGGGAGCGCGCCGACCTGGAGCGCACGATCGCGCTGCTGGAGCGGCTCGCGGCGGCGGAACTCGACGACGCCGGGCCGAAGGGGCCGGAGGGATTGGTAGGTCCGGAGGGACCGGATAGCCGGAGGGACGTGGCGAGCCCGAAGGACGTGGCGAGCCCGGAAGGTCCGGCGGAATGACGCTCCGAATACGGAAGCAGGCGGCGTCCGCGCCCGCGGGGACGGACGCCGCCGCCCCCTTCGCCTGGCGCTTCGTGACCCCGCTGTACGTGGGCTCCGCGCTCAACCCGGTGAACAGCTCGATCATCGCGACCGCGCTCGTACCCATCTCCACCGCGCTGCACGTGTCCGTCGGCAGCACCGCGGTCCTGGTCTCCAGCCTCTACCTGGCCTGCGCCATCGCCCAGCCCACCGCGGGCAAGCTCGCGGAGGAGTTCGGGCCGCGCCGGGTGTTCCTGGCGGGGATCACGCTGGTGCTGCTCGGCGGGGTGCTCGGCGGTTTCGCCACCGACCTGGCGACGCTCACCGTGGCGCGGGTGCTGATCGGCGTCGGCACGTCCGCGGGCTTCCCCTCGGCGATGGTGCTGATCCGGCGGCGGGCCGCCGCCGCGGGTCTGGCCGAGCCGCCCGGCGCCGTGCTCGGCGGGATCGCGATCGCCGGGATGGCCACCACAGCGGTGGGACCGCCGCTCGGCGGCGTCCTGGTCGGCGCGCTCGGCTGGCACTGGGCGTTCCTGATCAACGTGCCCGTCACCGCCGTCGCGTTCGTGATGACGTTGTGCTGGGTGCCGGCCGACCCGCCCGCCACCGGGCCGCGCCGCGGTGCGCGGCAGATCGCCGCCCGGATCGACCTGCCCGGCATGGTCGGCTTCGGCGGGTTCATGACCGCGCTGATGGTCTTCCTGATGGACCTGCCGGACCTCGACTGGATCGCGCTCGCCGTCGCCGTGCTGCTGCTGGGGCCGCTCGTGTGGTGGGAACTGCGCACCCCCACCCCCTTCTTCGACATCCGCGGCCTCGGTGCCAACGCGGCCCTCACCCGGACCTACCTGCGCACCTCGCTCACCTTGCTGGGCACCTACACCGTGATGTACGGGCTCACCCAGTGGCTGGAGGCCGGCCGGGGGCTGTCCACCGAGGAGGCGGGGCTGCTGCTCCTGCCGATGGGCGCGCTGTCCGCGCTCGTCTCGCGCCCGCTGTCCCGGCGCAACCTCGTCCGCGGGCCGCTGGTCACCGCCGCGGTCGCCATGCTGGCCGGCTCGCTGGGCATCCTCGCGCTGACCGCGCACAGCCCGGTCGTCCTGGTCGTGGCCGTCACCCTCGTCTTCGGCCTGTGCGTCGGCACCGCCACCGTCAGCAACCAGACCGCGCTCTACACGCAGTCGCCGCCCGAGCAGATCGGTACCGCCTCCGGGCTCTTCCGCACCTTCGGCTACCTCGGCTCCATCGTCTCCGCCACCGTCACCGGGCTCGCCTTCAAGCACGGCGCCACCGACTCCGGGCTGCACGCGGCGGCGATCATCCTCATCGCCGCGGGCGCCGCGGTCCTCGCGATGACCCTTCTGGACCGCGGCCTGACCCGGAAGTCGTAGCGGGTGGCGGCGTGTTCGGGCCTCACGCGGCGCCGCGGGCGGGCTCCGGGGCGTCGGCCGGAGCGGCCGCCGGGTCGGCGGTCGCCGAGGTGCCGCGGGCGGCGCGGGGGAGGAGCAGCGGGGTGGCGAGGACGAGCAGTCCGGCGGCGCCGATCGCCAGGCGCGGTGAGGTGAGGGCCGCCAGCAGGCCCCACAGGGCGGTCATGGCCGCGACGGTGAGGTTGCTGCTGACCGTCCACGCGGACAGTGTGCGGGCGACGCGGTCCGTCGCGGTCTGCTCCAGCCGGTAGGTGGCGAGCACCGGGTTGAACACGCCGATGCAGGTGACCAGGCCGAACTGCACCACGACCACGAGCACGATCCCGGCGATCCCGGGCCGGAGGAACGCCAGCCACAGCGGCCAGCAGGCGCGCAGCGTGCCCGACACGAGCAGGACGCGGTGCTGCCCGAACCGCGCGACCAGCCGCCGGGACAGCCGCGCCCCGATCAGGCCGCCGAGGCAAGGCAGCGCGAAGGCGAGGCCGTACTGCCATGGGGCGAAGCCGAGCCGGCCGAGCATGAGGACGGCGAGCAGCGGTTCGGTGGCCAGCAGCAGGGCGCTCATCAGGAGCGTGTTGAGGAAGAGCCGGCGCAGCGTCGGGTGGCCGAGGATGTGCCGCCATCCGTCGAGCAGTTCGGCGATCCGCGAGCGGGGCGCGGCGCCGCCCTGTGCGGGGACCGGCGTCGTACGGGCCCGCGGGTGCGGCTCGCTGCCGCCGATCGCGCGGACGCCGAGGGCCGACAGCAGGTAGCTGACCGCGTCGGCGACCACGGTCGTCACCGGGCCGAACAGCCCGATCGCGGCGCCGCCGAGCGGCGGTCCGATCACGGTGGCGGTCCATGTGGTCGACTCGAAGCGGCCGTTGGCGACGAGCAGGTGCTCCGGCCGGACCAGCGACTTCAGGTAGGCGCCGCTCGCCGACCGGAACGCGATCTTCGCGGTGGCCACGACGACGGACACGACGAGCAGTTGGGCGAAGCCGAGCCGGCCGCACGCGTAGGCGACGGGGATGCTGATCATCGCGGCGAACCGGACCAGGTCCATCGCGATCATCACCGGCCGCTTGCGGTGGAACTCCACCCACGGGCCGAGCGGCACCGCCGCCACCGCGCCCACGGCGAGCCCGGCGGCCGACAGCGCCGACACCTCGCCCGACCCGGCGTGCAGCACCATGATCGCGAGCAGCGGGAACGCCCCGAAGCCGAAGCCGGTGCCGTAGGCGCTGACCGCGTAGGCCGCCCAGAGCCAGCCGAAGGGCCGCCCCAGCGACCGCGTCCCCGCCGTTCCCGCCGCGCCGGGTGCCGTATCGTCCGCCCTGCCGTCCGTCACGTTCAGCGCACCCCTCGCCATGTCGCCCGTACAACTCCGCGTTGACCGGCGCCATGAAAGCAAGCGCGAGGACGGCAGGGCAAACAACCATCCGTCCGGCGAGCCACAACCAGGAGTTGTGCCTTGATGGCCGAGGTGCCGGGCGGGACCACATGCGGTGCACGCCCGGCGATCGGTCTACGCCGTACGGACGTTGCGCAGCTCCCCGAACGGCGACACCACCGTCCGCCCGGGACCCGGCAGCGCCGCGCCGTCGCCGGCCGCATCCGCCTCGACCCCGAACAACCCGGCGATCACCGCCTCGGTCACCGCGACGGCGGCCACGCTCTCCCGGTTGGACACCCCGCGCTCGGCGACGCGGTAGCGGCCGTCCGCGGTGGCCTCCATCGCCTGCCCCCACAGCCCGCCCGACGTGGCGCGATGGCCGCGCCGCAGCAGGTCCGCCGCGAGGTCGGCCCGCCCGAGCCGGCACAGCCCGTACGCGGTCGCCCCCGGCCAGGCCGCGAAGGCGCCCGCCGCGCCGTGGTCGGGCCGGTCGGACAGCGGCGCGATCGGGTCGGCCGGGTCGAGCGCCCGCATCCAGTCCCCGTCGATCAGCCGGGTCGTCACGAACCGCACCATCTCCGCGCGCCGCGCCGCCGACAGGTCACCGGTCATGTCGGCGGCCACCAGCGCGAAGTCCAGGCAGTGGCCGATGGGTTCGCTGCCCTCCGGGTGCCGGATCAGCCACCGCCCGTCGCCCGCGTAGCCCTCCAGTACCGCGCGGGCCAGCGCGTCGCCGTCCCGCTCGGCGCCGGTCGCCTCCGCGTCCAGGCCGAGCCGGCGCAGCAGCCCGCCGAGCGAGCGCAGCATGCCGACGTAGCCGGCGTTGAACGACGTCACCGCGTCACGGTAGTTGGGCACGCACTCCAGCAACTCCCAGGCGTCCCGGCCCAGATCGACCAGCACCCCTCCGCCGAACGCCGCCGCCCGCGAACGAGGCCGGTAGGCCATCGCCCGCAGATGGTCCAACACGCTGCGCCCGCCGGTGGATTCGGCGAGCAGTCCCAGGTCCCCGGTCACCCCGAGATACGCGGTGGCGGTACGGAACAGCGCGTGGTCGTTCGCGGCGTAGTGGTTGCCGACCGGCAGCAGGTTGCGGGTGTCGAACGAGTGGCAGTGGTCGTACGGCTGGCCGAGCGCCGCCACGATCCATGCCCGCATCCCGGCCGGCTCCAGCAGCGCCGCGGTGCGGGCGAACTCCGACTGGTCCCAGAAGAAGGTCGTGGTCGGCCCGAGCCGGGGCCCGCCGGTCAGGAACACCGGACCGGTCCGCGACACCTGCGTGTTGCGCAGGTACAGCGCCAGCAGCACCCCCAGGTAGTAGGTGCGCTCCAGGTCCGGGTCGGCCGTGACCAGCGCCGGAAGGTGCCCGGAGAACTCGGGGTTGCCCGGCGTGAACGCGTACGCCCAGGTGGCGCGCCACCGCTCGGCGGCCTCCGCGAAGGCCGCGTCGAAGCCGGCCGCCGCGCCGTACGCCCGTCGCCGCGCCGCGTCCGCGTCCCGGGCCACGTCCAGCACGAAGCCCACCTCGACCCGCTGCCCGGGCGCGAGCGCGACCTCCCAGCGGGCCACCGCCCGCGCGCCGTCCACGGTCAGTGCGTCCGGCGCGGCCTGGAACGCGTAGCAGGACCGGGCCGGCCCGGCCCCGTCCGTGACCAGCACCCCGCCGCCGGGCAGCGCCTCGGCCGTCCACCGCTGCCCGCCCCACCACGGCGCCGTACGCCCCGCCGCGGCGCCGTCGACCAGCAGCGTCGCGCCCTGCTCCGACAGCCGCACGCCCACCGCGTGCCAGGACCCGAGCGGCAGCGGCTCTTCGGCCAGCACCAGCTCCCCGCCGATCCGCAGCGTCAACCTCCCTTCATGGAAGCCCAGTTGAGCCGAGTCCGGATGGTTGCCGTGGGTGGCGACCACCCCGCTCACCCCGGGCTGGTCCACCCGCACCTCCAACTGCAGTGCGTCGCCCGCGCCGAGCGCCACCGGTCCGACCCGCAGGTCGGTGCCGGCCCGCACGGTGTACGCGGCCACGCCGTCGCCGATCGCCGTGCGTGCCCCGTTGCTCCGCTCGACCGCCAACTGCCGTACCAGGCAGGGCGCGCCGGGCGCTCGCACCCGGCCGGAGTCCGGCGCGGAGTGGTCCGGCAGCTCCGACTCCAGCAGCATCGGCGCGGTGTCCTCGTCCCGTTGGATGCCGGGGATGCGCGGCGAGCCGAGCCGTATCCAGCGCTCGCCGTGCGGGAGGAGCTGCACCTGCCGGGGTCTTTCGGCCGTCACCTCCGCGCGCAGCCGCTCGGTGGCGTAGAAGTCGTGGTGGTGGCCGGAGTTCCACGGAGTTCCGTACAGCCAGCCCCAGTCGACCTCGGAGTGCGCGAACATCGCCAGCATCTCCTGCTCGACGACCGTCCGCACCGGCTCCGCCGAGTCGTTGCGCAGCGTGATCCGCCACAGCACGCGGCTGCGCTCGTACGCCATCCGCACGTCGGTCTCGACGGTCAACGGCCCCTGCTCGGCGGCGCGTCGGACGCCCCAGGGGGACCAGCGCATCCGCTGCGCGGCGAGCGGGCGGCCGTCCACCCGCAGGACCCCGGTGTGGTAGCCGCCGCTGTAGGGCGGGAACGCCACCCACGACAGCGACGCCAGGTCCGCGTTGACGTGCGCCTGGCCCCACTGGTTGCGCAGCGACGGCAGATGGGCCAGCTCCTCGACCGGCAGCCACCCGCCGGCCAGGTCGTCCAGCGCGGGCACTCCTTCGGGCCGGTCAGGACCGCCCTCCGTCGGAACCGGAACCGCGGCCGGAACCGCGGCCGGAACAGGGCCCGGCTCGGGACCAGGGCCCGCCGCCACCCCCACGCCGCCCGGCGCCGCGCTCACTTGGTCGATCCCGAGGTCAGACCGGCGATGAACTGCCTCTGCAGGGTGAGGTAACCGACGACCGGGATCACCCCGGCGAGGAACATGATGCCGAACAACTGGCCGTAATCCATCTGGAACTGCCCCACGGAGAGATAGAGACCGGTGGTGATGGTCTGGCCCTGGAGCGGGCCGAGGATGAACTGCGGGTTGAGGAAGTCGTTCCAGATCCACAGCGAAAGGAAGATGGTCACCGTCGCGGTGGCCGGCCGCACCAGCGGCATCACGATGGTCCACCAGATCCGCAGCCCGCCGGCGCCGTCCAGCCGGGCCGCCTCCACCACCTCGTCCGGCACCGCCCGCATGAAGCCGACGTAGACGAACACCGCGAACGAGAAGTAGCCGCCGCCCAGATTGGACAGGATCAGCCCCGGATAGCTGTGGTCCAGGCCGAGGAAGGTCAGGATGCGGATGGTCGGCAGCAGCACCACCTGCGGCGGGATCATCAGCCCCGCGGCCAGCACCGCCAGCACCGCCGCGCGGGTGCGGGTCCGCCGCCGGGAGACGTAGAAGCTGAACGCCGAGCCCAGCGGGATCAGCAGCAGCACCGAACACACCACCACGATCAGCGAGTTGCGCAGTCCGTGCTGGAGCAGGTGGTCCGGCCGGCTGAGCGCGGTGTGCAGATTGCCCAGCGTCGGGTGGAGCGGAGGCGTCGCCGGACCGGCGACGATGTCGCCCTCCTTCTTGAACGCGTTGACGATCGTCAGGTAGATCGGGCTGACGAACACCAGCACCACGATCACCGCGAGCGTGAGCCGGGCCGGGCTCAGCCGGCTGCGGCGCGACCTGCCCGGCCGGCCAGGCCGCCGCGAGCGGCGCGGCATCGGGGCCGCGGCCCGGCGCGGACGCGGACGCGAACCGGTCCGGTCGGGTGCGGTGGGGACGGCGTGCACGGTCACAGGTCGACCTCCCTGCGGCGCAGGATGCTCGTGACGGACAGGGCGATCACCGCGGACAGCGCCAGCAGGAACATCGCGATGGCGGAGGCGTAGCCGAACCGGTCGGAGGTGAACGCCATCTTCACGATGTACTGCGCCGTGGACTGGGTGGCGTCGGCGGGGCCGCCGGAGGTGAGCACCTGGATGACGTCGTACAGCTTCAGCACCGTGATCAGCGAGATCGTCACGCTGATCGTGGTCGCCGGGGCGACCATCCGCAGCGTGATCATGCGGAACTGCTGGCGGGAGCTGGCGCCGTCGATCGACCCCGCGTCGTACAGCTCGCGCGGGATGTTCTGCAGCGCCGCGAGGTAGACGACGGTGGTGAAGCCGGACAGCACCCACGCCACCACGATCCCCACTGACAACTGCGCCAGGTGCGGCGTGCCCAGCCAGTCCACCGGCCGGTGCACCACGTGGGTGCGCTGGAGCAGGTCGTTGAGCAGGCCGTCCTCGGTGAGGATCGTCTTCCACACGAAGCCGACGATCACCCCCGAGATCACCTGCGGCAGGAACGCGATGGTGCGCAGCACCCGGTAGCTCAACTCGGTCCGGTCCAGCAGCATCGCGAAGGCGAGGCCGACCACGTTGGCCACGACCGTCACGCCGACCGCCAGCGCGAGCGTGAACAGCACGCTGTCGCGCAACTGGCTGTCGTGCAGCATCTCGGAGTAGTTGGCGAGGCCGATCCAGTGGCTGCCGGACCTGAGCGGGTTCTCGTCGGTGAAGCTGCTGCGCAGGCTCATGAAGACCGGCACGACGATGAAGACCAGGTAGAGCAGCAGACCCAGCGCGGCGATCAGCCGCAGACCGAGGTCCTCGGTGGTGTCGCGCAACCAGTGCGAGAGGTGCGGGAAGCGCGAGCTGTTCGGGAAGCGCGGGGCGTCGGAGAGCGGCTGCACTGCTGTCCCCCTCCCTTCGTAAGCGGTCCGGGTGCTCATTGCGTCGACGTGCTCCACGCCTTGTCGAGCTTGGCCATCTGGCCCTTGACGTCACCGGAGTTGAACAGCGCCTGCGCGGCGGCGTAGAAGTCGTTGTTCCCGGAGCCGGGCAGCGCGTCGTCGTTGGTCGCCCAGCCGATCGAACTCACCTTGGTGTCGGTCTTGGTGACGTAGGCGTAGGAGTCGCTGAATGCCGGGCTGACCGTGACGTGGTAGTCGGCGAGCGTCTTGTTCTTGAGCATCGGGTACGCGCCGTCGCCCTCGATCAGCGCCTTGAGGTTGTCCGGGTCCAGCGACCACGCCTGGGCGAACTTCGTCGCCTGGGCCGGGTCACCGACCTTGGTGGCGACGGCCATCGAGCCGCCGACCGCGAACGGGACCACCACCGAGCCGTCGTCCGTCGGCCACGGGAAGACCCCGATGTCGTTCCACTGGTCCTTGGGGATGGAGCCGAGGTACCAACTGCCCATCGGGTACATCGCGGCCTTGCCCGCGTTGAAGTTCTTGATCGAGTCGGCGTAACTGACGTTGAGCGCGCCCTGCTCGAAGTAGCCCTTGGTCACCAGTGTGCGCATCTTCGTCGCGGCGGCGACCACGTCGGCGTCGGTGAACTTCACCTTTCCGGCGTACCGCTGCTGAATCCACCGCGGGTTCTTGCCCAGCACGTCCGCGCTGATCGCACCGGTCAGCGGCATCGCCGCGGCGAACGGGTCGTTGCCGCCCAGCTCCATCGGGGTCAGGCCGGCGGACTTGAGCTTCGCGTTGGCGTCGAGGAACTGCTGCCAGGTCGTCGGCACCTGCGCCCCGGCCTTTTTGAACAGCGACTTGTGGTAGAAGACCAGCGGGATGATCTGCGAGTTCGTCGGCGGGATGTAGACCTTGCCCTTGATCGCGTTGCCCTGCGGCAGCAGGAAGTTCTGGTCGACCCAGCTCTGGTCGTACGGCCGCAGCAGCCCCGCCGCGGTGTACTGCGACGGCGTGATCGACTGCAGCAGGTCGGGGAACTGCCCTGACGCCTGGAGCTGCTTGGCGTAGGAGTCGCGGTCCGTGCTCGGCGCCACCACCTGCTTGATCTTCACGCCCGGCACGTCCTTCTGCGCCCTGGCGATGGACTGTTTCCAGAACGTCGGCGTCAGCGAAGGCGAGTTGAACGTCATGTAGGTCAACGTTCCGCCCCCGTTCGCGGAAGAGCCGGAGCCGGAGCCGGAGTCGGAGCACGCGGTGAGGACGAGCACACCGGCCGCCACGAGCGCGGCGGCACTTCGTCTGAGCATGGCCGTACCTTTCGGGAGGGTTGGGTCGGCGTACGGCGCTGCCGCCGCGACGACCGGTGGTCACGGGGGCACGGGGCCACGGACCACGGGTCACGGCAACTGCGGGGTACAGCGGAGGACTTGCCAGGATCGTTGAGTGACGATGTGGGTACTTTGAGTAACGACGGCAGGGCTGCGTGGGGACTGCGGGAGGCCCGCGTCGGCGCCGCGGAGCGCTTCTGGGGCAGGCGGAAACCGGCGAGCACGGACGCGTCCCGGACCGGGGACGCTTCGGCGGTTGCCGCGTCCTGACGGCGAGATAACGTTTTCTCGCCGAGTACACTAGGGTTCCAGGACAGCAAGTCAAGCCCCTCGGTGATCACGGACGGATCTCGGGCCGACCCCGGGGGCGAGTCGTGGGCGATCGAGGAGAGGGAAGCGAAGTGGCTGGTCCTGGTGCCGCCGGAAAGCGCGGATCGTCACGGCCGCGCCGGCCCACGATGATCGATGTGGCCCGTGAAGCGGGTGTGGCGCTGCGTACGGTCTCGCGGGTCGTCAACGGCGACACGACGGTGGGCGGGGCGCTCGCCGAGCGGGTCCGGCAGGCCATCGACCGTCTCGGCTTCCAACCCGACGAGCGGGCCCGCCAGTTGCGCAGTGGCCGCACCGGCACCATCGGCGCGGCGGTGCGGCACATCGCCGACGCGCACCCGGTGCTGCGGGCGGTCGACGAGACGGCGCGGGGGGCGGGCCTGACGGTCGTCGCGATGTCCACCGAGGACGACGAGGTGCGCGAGCGCGAGGCCGTGATGTCGATGTGCGGGCGCCGCATGGACGGGATCATCATCGAGCCGATCGCGGACGGTCACCAGTACCTCCAGCCCGAGATCGACTCCGGGTTGGCCGTGGTGGCCTTCGACCGGCCCGCCACCGGAGTCGAGGTCGACACGGTGCTGTCCGACAACCAGGGCGGGATCGAGCTGGCCTTCCGCCACCTCGCCGAGCAGGGCCACCGGCGGATCGGCTACATCGGGGACGACGAGCGGATCTACACCGGGCGGCAGCGCGCCGCCGCGTTCCGGGACTGCCTGCGGGCGGCCGGCGGCCCGCTCGACGGGATGGTGCACCCCGGGCCGATCACCGCCGAGCGGATCTCCGCGGCGCTGGAGCGGCTGCGGAGCGGGCCGGACCCGGCGACGGCCATCGTCACCGGCAACTTCTCCACCTCGGTGGCCGTGATCCGCGCGCTCGGGCCCGACTTCGGCGCCACCGCGCTGGTCGGCTTCGACGACTTCGGCCTCGCGGATCTGCTCAGGCCCGGGTTGACCGTCGTCGCCCAGGGTGACGTGCAGATCGGGCGCACCACGATCGAACTGTTCCAGGCGCGGCTGGCGGACCCGGGGCGCCCGGTGCGGACGGTGACGGTGCCCACCACGCTGATCACCCGCGGGTCGGGGGAGATCCCGCTCTGAGGGTTCTCAACGGTGCGGCGGCGCCGCGGGAGTCCGGTGGGTGCCGGCTGCCACGGCTTTCGGGTGCCACGGCTTTGGGGCGGCACGGCTGTCGGGTGCTACGGCTTTCGGGTCGGCATCGGCGTGCCTGGCCCAGTCCTCTTGTGCGTCCACCAGGGCGGGGCGGACCTCCCGGTCGAGGCGGTTCGCGACCCAGCGGAACGTGGCGGCGAGCCGGGTCAGGTCCTGCGGGCCGAGGTCGGTGAGCCAACTGTCCCCGCACAGGTGCAGGTTGACCAGCGGGGTGCGGGGTTCGGGTGCTTCGGCGTGCGGGTTGCAGTCCAGGGTGCAGGAGAAGGCTTCCTCGGCGACGGGTCCCGGGGCCGGGCTGGTGGCGCAGTAGACGGGGACCGTGCGTCCCGGGAAGCGCCGGGTGAGGTGGATGTCGGCGAGCCGGTCCTCCCAGGCACCGGGGGGCACGTTGTGCTCGCTCGGGTCGTTCCCGGCCCACGCGGGCAGGTGGCCGGTGAGGGTGCGGCCGTCGGTGGCGGTGAGGGTCCATCGGCGAGGTGGTGCGGGTAAGGCCGAGGGTCCGGTCGTTGCGGAAGAGGTCTTACGGGTCTGCATCTCGTTCCTTGTCGATTCTTGTCGTGTGGCCGGGTTCAGGCGGGCAGAGCCGGTTGCGGTTGCGGCGCGTGCTCGGCCAGCGCGGTGCGGAGGAAGGTCAGCGAGTCCGCCGGCGTGAGGGCGGTATCGCGCAGCAGGTCGTAGGCCAGGCGCAGCGGTTCGACGTCTTCGGGTTCCTCGACGAGGTGGCCGCTCCAACTGCTTTGGGTGTAGGCGACGGTGTGGCCGTCCTGGAAGAAGATGAGTTCCAGGCAGCTGCGGATGTGGTGGGGTCCGGTGCCGAACGGGACGACGTGCAGGGAGACATCGGGCTTTTGGGCGGTCTCGATGAGGTGTTCCAGTTGGGCGGTCCAGGTGTGGGGGTCGCGGGCTTTGCGTCGTAGTACGGCTTCGTCGATCAGTGCGCGGTAGCGGACGGGGGTGGGTCCGGTGAGGCGGTCCTGGCGTTTCAGCCGTGCGGCGACCTGGGCGCTCAATTGCTTGATGCTGCGTGGGCGGGCGGTGCGGAGCTGTTCTTCGGCGTAGGCGCGGGTCTGGAGCAGGTACGGCACGGCGCTGACGGCGTATTCCTGGACGCTCACCGCGTCGGCTTCCAAGGGGGCAAGTCCGAGGAACGGCTTGTCCTTCGCTTCCCGTTTGGCCAGGTGCCACAGCTTCACCAGGAGGTCGCCGGTGCCGTACACCTTGTCCAGAGCGGCAGCAGCCTCCACGGTGCCCAACCGCTGCCCCCGCTCCAGCCGATGCAGATACGACTGCTCGTAAAGGCATTTCGCCCCGAGTTCCATCAGCGTCAGCCCCGCGCGCTGTCGCCGGTAGGCCAGTTCACTGGCGTACAACTCCCGCGCGGATAACCACTCCCAGTCGATGAGCATCTTCGTCTTGCCGTCCCCGCCGCTCGCGCCGGCCATACGGCTCTCCTTTCCGCGGTGTCGGTCGTGGTGGTATTCGGCCTGGGCGCGCGGGAATTCCGCGTGCCGGGCCGCCACGTCCCCTTGTCCGGACTCGAACCGGAGTCATCGGGCCTGCCCGCACGAATGAACGGAGAGCGTGCGGTGCTGCCCGGGCTCTTCCTGACTGAGCTACAAGGGGGAGTTCACGCAACGAGGGCAGGCCCGATCAACGGGATACGCCCACCGTCGATCCCACCCGATCCCTACTCCCGGGCAGGCCCAGCAGCGCCCCACGGCTGTCGGCGACCCGCAGCGCGTCCGACAACGCCGTACACAAGTGCGCCACCGTGCCCTGGAGTTCACAGTCCCAAGGCGTCGCCTCCGCCAGCGTCCGGCGGACAAAGCCCAGCAGTTCCCGGCCCATCCCGAGCTGCACCGACTCCATCTCGTCGGCCAGCCGCCACAACGCGTCACACTCATCCGACCGGAGATAGCACGCACCCCCGTCCGGCCCCGGCCACGGCAGAAGCCGGGCACCGTTCACCGCGGGGCTCCCGCCGTCCTCGCGTTCCGACCCGGCTGAATCAACTCTGGTGCCCGGCTCGCTCCAGCCCATACGCTCACGCATGTCAGCCTGCTTTCCTCAGGTTGTCCACGCCCCCGGAGTGCTAGCCCCGGTCGGGAATCTGTGACTGCCTGTCAGCTTGCCGACACACAAAGGCCGGAACTATCAGACCTGACTGATAGCTCCGGCCAATGATTTACGTTCAGTTTCCGAGCCAGTCACCGAAGTTGGTGAAGGTCTCCGGCATGCGGCGCCGAGCGGACTCCAGCCCGGCGTAGGTCTCCCTCACGATCGGGTGGTACCGCGTTTGCTGCGGAGCCAGCGTCCTCGCCTGTTGCAGGCTCTTGAACGCCCCTTCCGTGTGCCCGCTCCACATTTGGGCCCATGCCACCTCGGCGTGGTGGTGAGCCCGCCGGGACAACGGCCAGTCAGACGGAACGGTCATGGCGGTTGCCGTCTGGACGGCCTCCGGATACAGATCCAGTTCGGCGAGGACACTGACCCGGTGTGCGGCGACGTTCGTGGGACCGAACGAGAGCCAGTGGATTCGTTCGGCCGGTCCGGTGCGTTGGGCGATCCGTTCGGCTTCGTCCAGGTGCCCCTCGGCCGCGTCTCTGTCCTTGTCCCTGCCCGAGAGGACGGACGCACCGAGATGAAGCTGCCCGGTCAGGACGTCTCGCGTTCGTCCGGGATCTGCCTGCTTCAATGTGTTCATTCCCAGGCCGATCAGTCGTTGACCGGTGCGGTAGTCACTCGCACGCAGGTAGGCCAGCGCTCGCAGGTACTGACGCATGCCGCTGATGACCGGATCGGAGGCATGCTGAGCCGCCCACTCCATGCGGTCCAGGGCAACCGTGCACAGGTCGAAGAAGCCCAGCTTCGTCGTGACGTCGTAGGCGGTGCGGTACGTACTGGCCAGCAAGCGCCAATGCCGCTCGCTCGGACTGACGTGCGCCGCCGTCGTAGCCTCGAAGATCAGACTCGGCAGTTCCGCCGCGACCTTCTTGATGTCGGTTGCGCGTACCAGGGCGCACATCTCTTCGGCGTCGGTCTCCATCTCCTCGGGCGCGCGCGGCGAGATGTCCGGGTCCGGGCCCAGGTCGTAGACGTTCAGCGCCTCCCGGATCGGCTCTATCAACCCGTCGAGTTGGTCCTGCCGCAATTCCCCGAGGTACGGCTGCCCCGTCAGTTCGGCGACAGGCACCGACAACGCCCGTGCGAGGGCGCCCAACACGGAGGGGCTCGCCGGCATGACGCCTTGTTCCACCTTCGTCAGCGTGCTGTAGGCGACGCTCGACGCGTCGGAGAGCTCACGCCGCGTCAGTCCTCTGACCTTGCGGGCATCCAAGACGCGCGTCCCTGTGTGCTCTTCCGCATAGGCAGGCATAACGGTCTCCCGTTCGGCGTCGACACCAAAACGGTACCCCCGCGAACGGCCGCCTACGTGCGTGGTAGTACGGCGGTGAACTCGTGCCGGGCGATCCCGAGCAGATCCGCCGCTTGTCGGAACTGTCAGAGTATGGGTCGGGGCCGTTTCTCGGCACCGCGAGCACCGAACCACGACCGCGCGCACAGAGGCGTATACGGCCGCGCTGCTGGAGCGTTGGCCCCACGGTTGGTCCCGAGCCCGGCCAACGATCTACGTTCAGTTTCCCAGCCAGTCACCGAAGTTGGTGAAGGTCTCCGGCATGCGGCGCCGAGCGGCCACGCCGACACGCGCGCCCCCGCCGACACGCGTGCCCCCGGCGGCACCCCCCGCCGGCGGCGCCCCACCCCCGGCGGCGCCCCACCTCCGCGCGGCGCCCAACCCCCGGCCGCACCCCACCCCCACGGTTCCGCTCCCGTCCCCTTTACAACCCGCCCGCCCCGCACCTATAAATGAACCCAGTCATTCAAAGATAACGTTATCTCGGGTCCGCGAGCCGCCTCCCGGGAACGTCTTCGGGTGTGCCGGTCCGCTTCGACGACCGCCGGTGCCCCCGCTCCGAGCCCCCCACCTCCCCGTCCGCACACCGCTGTTCGCCCTCCCCGCGCGTGCCGGAGCGGAGGGCGCCGGCGGCGGGCGGGCCCGCGGGGAGACCGGCGTGAAGAAGCAGAGAGGGAGCAGCCTGATGAGGCTCACATCGCTTGCGAGACGAGCGGGAAGCGTGACCACCGCCGCGGTCGTGATGGGCGCCATGGTGACCACGGTGCTGTCCCGGCCGGCGGTGGCCGACTCGATCACCGCGAACCAGGGCGTGGCCACGGTCGCGCAGTACCAGGGCGTGTGGAACGCGCCGCCGAGCCACCTCACCGGCGGCGACACCGTGGACGCGCCGCTGATGGGCAACGGCGACGTCGGGGTCGCGGTCGGCGGCGGCATCGACAACCAGACGTTCTACGTGGGCAAGAACGACTTCTGGTCCTCGACCAGCCACGCCATCAAGCCGCTCGGCCGGATCGTGGTGTCGGCGGGCGGCCTGGCCGGGGCGTCGTACCACGTGGTGCAGGACATCCAGCACGCCGAGGTGCGCGGCACGTACACCCTGGGCGGGCAGACGCTGGCCACGCGGAGCTGGGTGGACGCCGACACCAACCTGTTCGTCACGTCGTTCACGCTCACCGGCGGCAGCGCGCAGAGCATCGGCGTCACGCTGCAGAACGGTACGGGCGGCACGCCCACCGTCTCCACCAGCGACCACGACCTCGACGCCGACGTGGTCGCCGACACCGGCGGCAGTGGCGACCCGCGCGCCCGGATGGCGATGCGCACCATCGGGCAGAGCCAGTCGGTATCCGGCAGCAAGCTGACCCTGACGATGCAGCCGAACACCACCTCGACGCTGGTCGCGGCGATCGAGAGCAGCAACGACTCCGCCGACTACCAGTCCGCGGCGGACGCGTTGGTCGACAACCTCACCCAGGGCAACGTCGACGACCACAACGCCTCGCACCGCAGCTGGTGGAACTCCTACTGGTCGCGGTCCTTCGTGCAGATCGGCGACAAGGACGTGGAGAAGAGCTGGTACGGCTCGCTCTACCTGCTCGGCAGCGTGTCGCGGAGCGGGAAGTACGCGCCCGGCCTGTGGGGCAACTGGATCACCGGCGACATGAACTGGAACGGCGACTACCACACCAACTACAACTACCAGGCGCCGTTCTACGCCGCCCTGACGACCAATCACATCGCGCAGATGGACGCCTACGACCAGCCGGTGCTGGACTGGATGAGCCGCGGGCAGCAACTCGCCCAGCAGAACGGCTTCCAGGGCGTGCTCTACCCGGTCGGCATCTCCCCGAACGGCACCAGCGCCGACACCAACCTGTACAACCAGAAGTCCGACGCGGTCAACGTCGCCAGTGACATGGTGATGCGCTACGAGCAGACCCGCGACGCGACGTACGCGGCGAAGGTCTACCCGTTCCTGAAGCAGGTCGGCCTGTTCTGGCAGAACTACCTCACCAAGGACTCCTCCGGCACGTACACGATCACCAACGACGCGCCGCAGGAAGGCAACGCCTACCCGCAGACCAACAGCATCCTGTCGCTCGGCCTGGTCCACCTGCTGATGGAGGGCCTGACCGACATGAGCGCCGCGCTCGGCCAGGACGCCGGGACCCGCGCCACCTGGCAGGACATCGACGCGCACCTGGCGCCGCTGCCGACGATGACGCAGAACGGCCAGACCGTCTTCCGGGAGACCTCCACCGGCGCGGGCTGGGTCAACGACGGCAACGACATCGACATCCAGGCCGTCTACCCGGGCGGCCAGGTCGGCCTGGACAGCCCGGCCGGGCTCGTGCAGACCGCGCGCAACACCGTCGACCAGCTCACCGCGGCCTGGCACGGCGGCAACGCGCCCGCCACCTTCTACGCCGCCGCCGCCCGGGTCGGCTACGACCCCGCCACGATCCTGGCCAACCTGCACACCGAGGCCGTGGACAACTCCTACCCCAACCTCGCCGTCCACCACAGCGGCGGCGGCATCGAGAACATCAACGTCACCACCTCCGGCCTGGACGAGATGCTGCTCCAGTCTTTCCAGGGCGACGTGAAGGTCTTCGCGGACTGGCCGGCGAACTCCAACGCGAAGTTCGGCGACCTGATGGCCGCCGGCGGCTTCCTGATCTCCAGCAGCATGGCGGACAACGCGGTGCAGTACGTCCGCGCGGTCAGCCAGAAGGGCGGCGACCTCGTCTTCACCAACCCCTGGCCCGGCAGTCCGGTGCAGGTGTACCGGGGCGGTTCCGACGCGGGCACCGTGTCCGGCACGAAGATCACGCTGAGCACGTCGGCGGGCGAGACGATCACCCTGGCCAGGCCCGGCACCTCCTACGCCACCGTGCAGGCCGAACTCGCCCAGCCGGTCAAGGCGGGCGGCGGCACCACCAGCACCAGCTTCTCCACCGGCTTCGAGTCGGGCCAGCCGCAGCCCACCTGGACCGACTCCGTCGACACCGCGGGCGGCAACGCCGTGGGCGTCACCGGCATCAACTCCGACTCCACCGGCCCGCAGACGGGCGTCCGCAGCGGGGAGACCTCCCGCACCGGAACGGCCGCGCTGATGTACTCCGGCAGTGCCGCCGGCAGCAGCCCGCACGCCTACCTCAAGGTCTACGACCTCAGTGCCGCACCCCTGGACATCGGCACCGCGAAGACCCTCGGCTACTGGATCTACCCCCAGTCGCACGCCACCACCCCCTGGGTGCCCGCCGGTTCGACCGAGAGCGAGTGCGTCGCCGTCGACCTGGTCTTCACCGACGGCGGCACGCTGCGCGACTCCGGCGCCGTGGACCAGAGCGGCGACCAGATCCATCCCGCCCACCAGTGCGGCCACTTGACCCCCGACACGTGGAACCACGTGACCGTCGACCTCGCGGCGAAGAACTCCGGCAAGCGGATCGCGCGTGTCCTCGTCGGCTACGACCACCCCGGCGGCTCGGGCGGTTACCGCGGCTACATCGACGACCTGTCCATCACCTGACCCGTCAACCGGCTTTCACAGAGCGCACGTTGGCGTTCTGCCCCCGCTGACCGGCCCCCGCCGTCTTGTCCACGGCGGGGGCCCGCACGTGACGAGGAGCCCCCGTGACGTCCACCAGCCCCGTGACGTCCAGCCCTGAGCCGTACGACACCGCGTACGCCCCGATGCGCGACGGCACGGTGCTGCGCGCCGACGTGTACCGGCCGCCGTACGGGCGCGGGCCCTGGCCGGTCCTGCTCGCCCGCTGCCCCTACGGGCGGCGCGACCCGGGGATACTCGCCCGCCTGGCCCCCGCCACCGCGGCCCGCCGCTGCTGGCTCGTCGTCCTCCAGGACACCCGCGGCCGGTTCGGCTCCGACGGCGCGTGGGAGCCGCTGGCCCACGAGTACGACGACGGCCACGACACCGTCCGGTGGGCCGCCGGGCTCCCCGGCAGCGACGGCCGGGTGGCGATGTACGGGCCCAGCTATCTCGGGCACGCCCAGTGGGCCGCGATCGAAGCGGCGCCTCCCGAACTGGTCGCCGCCATACCGGAGTTCACCTGGTCAGACCCCGCTGACGGGTTGCTCGCGCGCGGGGGCGCCCGCGAACTCGGCCTGCCCGTCCAGTGGACGCTCGGCCTGGGCCACGAGGTCCTGCGCCGCAGGCACGCGGCCGACGCGGTCCGGCGGCGCGCCGCTCTCGCGGAACTCGCCCGCGCCGAGGGGGAGTTGCGTGCCGGGCACTGGGACCTCGCGGCGCCGGACGCGCTGGGCCTGCCCGTCCCCGGCCGGGTCGGCGCCCCGCCACCCCGCGCCGTTCCCGCCGACCATACGGCGCTGCCGCCCGTCGCCACGCTCACCGTCGCGGGCTGGTACGACGCGTTCCTCCAGGGCAGCCTCGACAACCACGCCGCCGCCCGCGCCGCGGGCCACCGCGCCGCCCTGATCATCGGCCCCTGGACCCACGACAACCAGTCCGGCCGGGCCGAACCGGCCGCCGCCGGGGACGTCTTCGACTTCGGGCCGCACGCGGACAGCGCGCACATCGACGGCGGCGGCTCCTTGCTGGAGCGCCAACTGGACTGGCTGGAAACGGTGGTGGAGCGCACGCGGATCGTCGGCGGGGGGTCGCGCGACGCAGCCGAGCCGCGGAACGCGCCGGAACCCGGCGCCGGCCGGGCGCGCGGGACCTCGGCGGACGCCACCGCTCTCGTCTTCGTCACCGGGGCCGGCCGCTGGCGCCGGTTCGCCGCGTGGCCGCCGCCGAGCGACCCGACCGCCTGGTACCTGCACGCGAACGGCGAACTGTCCACGCGGCCTCCTTCGGTGACAGGTATGGCAGGGCCCGGCCGGTCGTTCCGGCACGATCCGGCCGACCCCGTACCCGCCCTCGGCGGCGCGCTGCTGCTGACCGAGCAGCACCCGGCCGGGCCCGCCGACCAGCGGCCGATCGAGGCGCGCCCCGACGTACTCGTCTACGCGAGCGCTCCGTTGACCCGCCCGCTGGAGATCGCCGGGCGGATCAGCGCGGTGCTCACGGTGACCTGCACCGCTCCCACCGCCACCTGGGTGGTGCGGCTGTGCGATGTCGCGCCCGACGGCACTTCGGTCAACCTCGCGGACGGGATCGCCCGCGCGGCCCACCCCGTCGGCCGGCCCGGTCCAGCCGGTCCCGCCGGTTCAGCCGGTCCAGCCGGTCCAGCCGGTCCGATCGAGACCGCCGTGGACGTCGACCTGTGGTCCGCGCACCACCTCTTCCGGCCGGGCCACGCCCTGCGCGTGCACGTCGCCGCGACCAGTCACCCGCGCTGGCAACCCGAGCCGGGTCCCGCCGTACAGACGGTCCTGCCGGGCGCCTCCCGCCTGATGCTCCCGTCCGTTCCCGCATGCCCGCCCCGCACTCGAATGAGCTAACCGGGACCGGGTTCGTCGTGGATGGTCAACGCTCCGGCGAGGTCGAGGTCGGCGACGGTGCCATGTGCCCCGGCGCGGACGAGCAGCACCGCACCGAGCGCGGTGCTCCAGAACGTCCTGGCTTCCACGTCGAGCGGTCGACGGGCCCTCCAGCCGCGACTGTCGATGAGCTGGCTCACGAAGCGCTCGGACTGCCGGAACAGCAACTGGAGGTGCTGGTCGACCACGGGGGCGAGTTCGGGCTTGGAGATCCCGGCGGCGAGTGCCCGCGTGACCGACGGGAGCGAGGGCATGGCCAGCACGGCGCGGGCGATGTTGCGGCGGAACGTCACGGCGTCGGGGGCTTGGCGACCGATGCGCTCGATCCGTCGGGCGTCGTGCAGCAAGCCGAGGAAGGCGGCGTGCACGAGGAGCGAGTCCTTGGAGCCGAAGTAGTAGGTGACCTGGTTGGGGAAGACGCCTGCCGCGTTCGCGATCTCCGCGACGCTCACCTCGGTGCCGGGCCGTTCCCTGCACAGCCGTGCGGTCGCCTCGATCAGCCGGTGCCTCGTCGCGCGACCGCGGTCACGCGACCGGGCCGACGTTGATCGAGCTTCGGTTCGCTTCTTCTCCACGTCGAAATTGTATGTGATACAACAAGGGCGATGTTGACTTGTATCGCATACAAGAAAGGTTGAGGGGCATGCACGGGACTGAAGTCGTCGTGACCGGGCTCGGCGCGATCACCCCACTCGGGGCAGACGTGGCGTCCACCTGGGACGCCCTGCTCGCCGGTGAGTCCGGTATCCGCGGCGGCGTCCTGCGTGGCTACGACGACGCGGGCCTTCCCGACACAGCCGCGGGGACGATGGCGATCGACCCCGCCAAGTTGCTGCCGCCGGTGCGGGCCAGGCGGCTCGACCGCTCGCAGCAGGCGGCGCTGGCCGCGGCGGCCGAAGCCTGGGCCGACGCCGGTGCCCCAGCGGCGGACCCGGACCGGCTCGCGTCGGCGATCGGCACGGGCATCGGGGGCGTACGGACGCTGCTGAAGGAAGACGACGTACTGAAGGCCGCCGGGACGCGGCGCGTCTCGCCACGCACGGTCCCGATGCTCATGCCCAACGCGGCGGCGGCGCTGATCAGTATCGAATACGGTGCACGGGCAGGTGCCTACACGCCCGTCTCGGCGTGCTCCTCCGGCGCCGAGGCGATCGCCCTGGGGGCCAGGCTCATCCGTGCCGGCGAGGCGGACGTGGTGATCGCGGGCGGGACCGAGGCCGCGATCACACCGATCACCGTGGCCGGCTTCGCCCAGGCACAGGCACTGTCACGGCATACCCTCGAACCCGCCTCCGCGTCCCGGCCGTTCGCCGCGGACCGCAGCGGATTCGTGCTCAGCGAAGGCGCCGCTGTCCTGGTGCTCGAAAGCGCCGCGCATGCCGGCGCCCGGGGCGCTCGCGTCCACGCGGTGCTCGCCGGCGCCGGCATCGCCGCCGACGCCCACCACATCACGGCGCCCGCCGCCGACGGCTCAGGTCAGATCTCGGCCATGCGGAAGGCCCTGGCGCAAGCCGGTCTGGCTCCCGAGCGGATCAGCCACATCAACGCCCATGCCACCGGGACTCCGGTCGGCGACCTTGCCGAGGCGCACGCGATCGGGGAGGTCTTCGGCCGCGCCACCGTGACGGCCCCCAAGGCGGCGCTCGGTCATCTCTTCGGCGCAGCCGGCGCGATCGAAGCGCTCATCGCCGTCCTCAGCGTCGAGCACGGCGTCATCCCGCCGACCCGCAACCTCACCGCGGCCGGTGTAGGTCCCGACATCGATCTCGATGTCGTCGCGGAGCGACGAGACGTCCCCCAGGAGGCCGTGCTCAGCAACTCCTTCGGCTTCGGCGGGCAGAATGTCTCGCTCGTCGTCACCGGCGCACGGCGCCATGTGTCCGGTACGGCCCCGACGACACCATGACCCACGCGAACGCACCGCTGTCCGTGGAGGGCCGCCGCCGATTGTCCGGGCGAAGCCCGACACGGCGTCGTCGGTGGGCCGACCGTTGACGGCCGGCCCACCGATCCCGGAGGTCGGCTGCAGGCGTCCCGCCCCGTCGCGCGGTGAAGCGGCTCGGCAGCGTCGCGGCCGAGCCGCTTCACCGGGCCGGCCGACCACCTCACCGCCTCACCGCCTCACCGCCCACGGCCTGGTCGTGGAGATGCCCGCCGGGCCCCTGCCCGGCGCCTACGACCACGACCCGATCAGGGGCGGCCGGCCGCCGGTCGTCACCGTCAACATGCTCCACACCGTGGTGCGGCGCCGTCCGGGCGGCGGGTCCGTCGAGCAGATCCCGCCCGGCCTGGTCGTCCCCACCGGCGAGCACGCGGGACGGGACCCCTCGGTGGCCGGCGTCATCTACCGGGCACTCGCCGAGCGCGCCAAGCGGGGCAGGCCGGCGGCGACGAGGAGGGCGGCTGCGGCGAGGACGGCCGCGTCGACGCCGAGCGCCAGGTGGAGGCCGGAGAGGAAGTGCGGGCGGGCGGCGGCGAGGGCGGAGAGCAGCGGGATGCCGATGGTCATGCCGACCTGCTGCGAGCTGGTCACCAGGCCGGTGGCCAGGCCCTGTTCGTGGTCAGGCAGGCCCGAGGTCGCGGTGATGCCGTAGGAGACGACGACCAGCAGGTGGCCGACGCAGGCGAGGGAGACCGCGGCCAACGCCAGCCAGGTGCCGGCGGAGCCGGGGCCGAGCAGCAGGAGCGGGAGCGTGAGCAGCGCCTGCACGGCCAGCCCGGTCAGCACGGTGGCGCGGGCGCCGATCCGGCCGATGACGCGGGCCGCGGTCATCCCCGTGACCGCCGCGAACACGCCCTGGACGCCGAAGACCAGGCCGGTGCGGAACGCCGACAGCCCGCGGACCTCCTGGAGGTAGAGGGTGAGCAGGAAGACCACCGAGCTCATCATCGAGAACGTGGCCAGCCCGGCCAGGTTGCCGAAGGCGACGCTGCGGCGGCGCAGCATCGCCAGCGAGACCATCGGCTCCGCGGCCCGCGACTCGACCAGCGCGAACGCGCCCAGCAGCAGCGGCCCGAGCACCAGCGTGACGATCACGTCGGCGCCGCCGAAGCCGTGTTGCGCCGCGGTGGACAGCGCGTAGATCAGCGCGAGCAGCCCGCCGGTGACGGTCACCGCGCCCGGCACGTCGATCCGCGGCCGGCCCGGGTGCCGGGACTCGGTGAGCAGGCCCGGCGCGGCGGCCAGCACCAGCACCGCGACGCCCGCGAGCAGCCCCATCGTGGAGCGCCAGCCGAACGCGTCGGTGAGGGTGCCGCCCAGCACCACGCCGATGGTGAAGCCCAGCGACAGCAGGGTGCCGCTGATCCCCAACGCCCTTTCCCGCTGCGGTCCTTCGGGGAAGGTGGTGGTCAGCAGGGACATCCCGGTCGGCACGACCATCGCCGCGCCGAGCCCCTGGAGCGCGCGTGCGGCCAGGAACGCCGCCGGGTTCCACGCCAGCGTGGCCAGCAGCGACGCGACCGCGAACAGCGCGAGCCCGGTCAGGAAGAGCCGGCGCCGCCCGTAGAGGTCCGCGATCCGGCCGAAGAGCAGCAGGAAGCCGCCCGACGGCAGCGCGAACGCGGTCACCGCCCACTGGAGGTTGGCCCGGCTCATGCCCAGGTCGGCGCCGAGGACGGGCAGGGCCACGTTGAGGATGGAGAAGTCGAGCGCGACCATGAACTGGGCCGCGCACAGCACGAAGAGGATCAACTTGGCGCGTGCGCCGAGCTGTTGGCCGGGTGCTGTCGGGGTGGCCGTGGCCGTGGTCGTGGCCGTGGTGGCCGTGGTCGTGGCGCCCGCGCCGGTCGCCGGAGTCGCGCCGGTCCTGGCGGTCGGTGCCGAGGGTGCCGCGGGCGTCGCGGGTGTCGTCGGTGTCGCCGGTGTCGTGGTGGAGTCGGTTGGCATACGGCCACCCTCGGCCGGTCCGGCCGGCTGTGGGGAGCCGCGGTTTATGCTGGTGGTCGTACCACCAGCCGGGCCGACGGCCGAGGGGGAGCCAGTGGCGGGGACGACAGCGACGACAAGTACGGCGCCGGGTCGGCGGCGGCGCGAGGAGCTGCGGGAGTTCCTGATGACCCGGCGTGCCCGGGTCTCGCCCGTGGAGGCGGGTCTGCCGGAGGGCGGCCCGCGGCGGCGTACGCCGGGGCTGCGGCGCGAGGAGGTCGCGGTGCTCGCCGGGGTCGGGGCGTCCTGGTACCAATGGCTGGAGCAGGGCCGCGACATCACCGTATCCCCGCAGGTGCTGGACGCCGTCTCGCGGGTGCTGCGGCTCAACGGCCCCGAGCGGCGCCACCTTTACGTGCTCGCCGGGCTCAACCCGCCGCTGCCGGAGCCCGCTTCGGAGATCGACCTCTGCGCGGGCCTGTACCGGCTGCTCGACGGCTGGATGCCCTACCCGGCGCACATCATGGACGCCTACTGGAACATCGTGGCCTTCAACGAGGCCGCCGGGCAGGCGTTCGGCTTCAGCACCGAGGACACCAACTGCCTGGTCTCCTTCTTCACCAACCCCAGCTACCGCGGCATGGTCGAGGACGCTGACTCGGTGGCCCCCACCGTGGTGGCGCAGTACCGCGCCGCCACCTCGGAGTTCCCCGACGACGAGGGCTTCCCCCGGATCGTCGCCGAAGTCTCCGCGCGCAGCCCCGAGTTCGCGAAGCTGTGGGCGCGCGGGGACATCGAACCGAGCGGGCAACTGGAGAAGCGGCTCGCCCACCCGCTGGTCGGCGCGATGTACTTCGAGAGCACCCAACTGCGGCTGCCGATCCGGGCGGACCTGATCGTCGTGATGCACAGCCCGCTCGACGCCGACACCAAGTCGAAGCTGGCGTGGCTGGCCACGCCCGAGGGCCGGCGCGGCTCGCTCACCCCGGTGCGGGACGAGCGGGCGAGCTGAACTCCCCTTCCGCGGAAGCGGATCTGCCTGCGGCAAGGCTACGGAAGGGCCTCGTCCCGGGCCCCGTGCAGGACCGCCAGCGAGTCCGCGGGGGTCAGCGCCGCGTCCCGCAGCAGGTCGAAGGCGAGCCGCAACGCCTCGACGTCCTCGGGCTCGTCGATGAGGTGCCCGCTCCAACTGCTCTGCGTGTAGGCGAGAGTGCGGCCGTCCTGGAAGACGATGAGTTCCAGGGAGCTGCGGATGTGGTGCGGTCCGGTCCCGAACGGCACGACCTGTAGCGACACATCGGGTTGCTGCGCCGCCGTGATCAGGCGCTCCATCTGCCCCGTCCACGTCTGCGGATCACGCGCCTTGCGCCGCAGCACCGACTCGTCGATCAGGGCGCGGTAGTGCACCGGGTTCGGACCCGCGAGCCGCTCCTGCCGGCCCAGCCGCGCCGCGACCTGCCCGGCCAGCTTCTCGATGCTGTGCGGGCGGGCGGTGCGCAACTGTTCCTCGGCGTACGCGCGGGTCTGGAGCAGGTACGGCACCGCGCTCACGGCGTACTCCTGGATGCTCACGGCGTCCGCCTCCAACGGGGCCAGCCCCAGGAAGGGCCTGTCCTTCGCCTCCCGCTTGGCCAGGTGCCACAGCTTCACCAGCAGCGTCCCGGTCCCGTACACCTTGTCCAGCGCCGTGGCCGACTCCAGCGTGCCGAGGCGCTGCCCCCGCTCCAGCCGGTGCAGGTAGGACTGCTCGTACATGCACAGCGCCGCGAGTTCCATCAGCGTCAGCCCCGCCTGCCGCCGCCGGTAGGCCAGTTCGCTCGCGTACACCTCCCGCGCGGACAGCCACTCCCAGTCGATGACGTCCTCGTTCCCGTTGCTGCTCCCGCCGTCCATACGGCTCTCCTCTCTCTACGGTGTCCTGCCGGTGGTGGTGCCCTACGCCTCGCGTCGCACGGTGGACCTGCCGGGCTTTCGGGCGAGCGGCCTGATGTTCGCGGGCGCCGTCGTCCACTCGATCCCGCCGCCCTCGGGCCGCAGGAAGAGGAGGCCGCCCTCGGTCCCCATGTAGACGCCGTTGCGCTGACGTGGCCCGTCATCCCAGACCAGCTCGCCGAGTTGAGGCGTGTGCACGGCTCCCACCGGCTTCGGCCGAGGCTCTCTCCGGAGCATGCCCCGCTCCTCTCTGTAGTGGAACCACTACCGGGAGGCGTTACTGTCCTCTAGAGTCAAAACGTCATCAACTTGTAGGTATGGAAAGAAAGGTTTCCAAAGAGGTGGTTAATCGCAAGGAGTTGGACCCCGAGAGCGGTCCGGAGGCTGCCTTCGGCGCACGGGTCCGCAGTTCGCGGGAGGCCCGTGGGTGGAAGCAGGAAGACCTCGCGATGGAGACGGGATACTCCAGCACGCACATTTCGGCCGTGGAAACTGGCCGCAAGGTGCCAACTCTTCGTTTTTCGCGCAGTGTTGACATAGCCTTCGGCATCGGCGAGACGGCGGACGCCTTTGAGCGCGAGTGGCGCCAGATCCGGCACGGATCGCTCCTGGAGGGCTTTCCGCACTACGTCGGGTACGAGGCCCGGGCGGTCGAGATCCGGGTCTTCGAGATTGGCATCGTCCCGGGCCTGTTGCAGACGCCGGAGTACGCGCGGGTGCTGGCGGACAGCTCGGTGCGGCGAGGGGCCATCACGCCCGAACAGGCGGATGAACGCGTCGCGTTCCTGGCCGAGCGGCAGGAGGCGCTGGTGCGGCCTCGACCGCCCATGGTGTTCGTGATAATGGACGAGAGTTGCGTCCGTCGGCCCATCGGCGGTCCTGGCGTCATGGATGCACAACTGGCGCGGTTGATCGAGTTCGCCGAGCTGCCGAACACACTGCTCCAGATCGCCCCGTTCGAGATGGGTGAGCGCCGATCGCTCAACCTCTCGATCAACCTCCTGACACTGGCAGATCGTTCGGTGCTCTGCTATGCCGAGTCCCAGACGCAGGGGCACTTGGATCGGGAGAGCGTGTCCGTGGTGCCTATGCTGACCGCCTATCATCAACTCCAGGCTGAAGCGCTGTCGCAGGCGGCGTCTGTGGCCATGATCAGCCAGCTGCGAAAGGGCACCCCGTGACGACCGAAACCCCTCGTTGGTTCAAGTCCTCATACAGTGACAACGGCGGCACATGTGTTGAGGTCGCGGCCAATCTGATCGAAGCGCGTGGCGTGGTCCCCGTCCGTGACTCCAAGGACCCCCAGGGGCCCGCCCTGGTCTTCCCGGCCGATGCGTTCGCGTCATTTGTGGCCGGTGTGAAGTCGGGCGAGTTCGGCACCGTCTGATCGTGGGGTAGCCATCCTCTGTGCCGTCCATCCGGGCGGCGCAGGGCCACCCCCGAGAGGGCACCGTGATGACCGAGTCCCCGTGTTGGTTCACGTCCTCGTACAGCCAGAACGGCGGGACATGTGTTGAGGTCGCGGCCGATCTGATCGAAGCGCGTGGTGTGGTCCCCGTGCGTGATTCCAAGGACCCGCAGGGGCCTGCCCTGGTCTTCCCGGCTGACGCGTTCGCTTCGTTCGTGGCGGGCGTCAAGTCCGGTGAGTTCGGCTCCGTTTGATCCCGTTCGCACCCCTGAGCTGTGGATCACCGTCCGCCGCGTTGGACCGGCGGCCAAGGTGACGGGCACCGAGCCCGGTGAACTCGACCTCCACCGCAGGGTTCTCATCGTCCGCGCGATCGACGTCCTGCGGTGGGGCGCCGCGGAACGGCGGGGTGCCGCCAGGGCCTCAGTGGCGCTGGGGGCACCGACGCCGCACAGGTCGGTCCTCAGGCGGATGCGGCGTCCAGGGCGTGGAGTTCGGCGTCGGAGAGGCGGAGGTCCTTGAGGGCGACGAGCGCCGGCACCTGGTCCACCGTTCGCGCGGAGGCGATCGGCGCGGCCACGGTGGGCTGTTGGGCCAGCCAGGCGAGGGCGACGGTGGCCAGTTGGGCGTCGTGCGCCGCCGCGACCTCTTCCATGGCGGCGAGGACCGTGTTGCCGCGCTCGCTGTCGGCGTAGCCACCTGCCAGTCCGGGCATGTTGCGTACGCTGTCCACCGTGTGGCCGGGCCGGTACTTCCCGGTCAGGAAGCCGGAGGCGAGGGCGAAGTAGGGGACGCAGGCCAACCCGTCCCGCTGGGCGATGTCCCGGCGCTCGCCCTCGTAGGTGTCGCGGGAGACGAGGTTGTACTGGGGCTGGAGAACCGTGAAGGCCGCCAGGTTCTCGCGGTGGGCGAAGCGAAGCATGGCGTCGAGACGTGCCGGGCCGACGTTGGACGCCCCGAGGGCGCGTACCTTTCCGGCACGCACCAGTTCGTCGAGCGTGGTGACGATGTCCTCGACCGGCACCGACTCGTCGTCGAAGTGCACGTAGTACAGGTCGATCCGGTCGGTGCCCAGACGCCGCAGCGAGTCCTCGGCGGCGGCCTTGACGTTGGCGGGCTTCAGGCCCTTGCGCTCCGGACTGTCACCGACCTTCGTGGCGATCACGACGCCGTCGCGGTTGCCGCGGGCGGAGACCCACTCGCCGATGATGCTCTCGGACTGGCCGGCCTGGTTCCCGGGGAAGTGGTACATGTACGAGTCCGCGGTGTCGATGAAGTTGCCGCCCGCGGCAGCGTAGGCATCGAGCACGGCGAACGACTGCTCCCGGTCGGCCGTCCAGCCGAACACGTTTCCGCCCAGACACAGCGGGGCGACGGACAGCCCCGACCCACCCAAGTTCTTGTGATCAGACATGACTTCATTCAACACCCGTCGCGCATGTTCTCGATCGAGGAGCGACCGCGTCCGCGGTGACCGCGCCGTCGGTCAGTTGCTGATCGCCGGGGCGGCGCGCAGATAGGTCTCGTCGGTCACTTGGCCGAGCAGGAAGGCGGCCATGTCGGCGCGGCTGAGGGAGAGGCCCACCACCCCTTGGCCGTAGTGCCCGACCTTGATGTCCCCGGTGGCCGGCTGGTCGTTGAGCTTGGCCACGCGGACCAGTGTCCAGTCCAGGTCGCTGGCGCGTACCGCCTCCGCCGCGGAGCGCACCTCGGCCCAGGGCCGGGGCGCCACGGTCCTGACGAACCGGACGAGCGCCGTGACCTTGAGGTCGGGCCGATCGGCCGGGTCCGCAACGCTGCAGGTGGACACGGCCACGAGGCGCTTGACGCCCGCGGTGTCCATGGCGGCGATGATCCTGCGGGTCGCGGTGCTCTCGGAGCCGACCCCCTCGATGACGGCGTCGGCGGTGCGGACCGCTTCCAGGATCGCCTCGTCGTCGTCGAGTTGTCCGGGGGCTACGGAGAGGTTGGCGTGCGTGACGCGGAGCTTGCCGGGGGTGCGGGCGTAGGCCGTGACCGTGTGTCCCTCGTCGAGGGCCCGCCGCACCAGTAACTGGCCCATCCGGCCGGTCGCGCCGAAGATCGTGATCTTCATGGTGGGATGCACCCTCCTGAGGGAACCCGAAACCACTAAAGATTATTTACTGGCGAGCGTAGCACGACGGCTAAAATGGGCGGCATCATGAATCAGGCGGACGACCTCCAGACGGCGCGTTGCATGCAGGTCCTGTCGGTGATCGGCGACCTGTGGACACTGGCGATCGTGATGACGCTCCAGGAGTCGGGGATGCGCTTCAACGAACTTCGACGGGCCATCCCGAAGGTCAATGCGGTCACCCTGACCAACCGCCTGCGGAAACTGGAAGATGCCGGCATCGTCAGCCGGGTCGAGGAGTCGAGGAGCAAACAGTCGACCGTCTACGACCTCACTCCGTTCGGCCACAAGCTCCAGCCGATCGTCGACGCGGTCCGTGCCGTCGCCCTGGACCTGGAGCGTTCCGGGGAGGCCCCCTGAAAGCTCCAGGTCCGGGGCGACGGCCCTACGTCCTCGTCCCGCCGGCAGCCCGCGTGCGGCGGCTCGCGTGAGAGCATCCGTCCGTGAGCGGCGACCTGGAAGTCAGTGCCCTGGCGATCAACGTCACGATCCCGCAGGCGCTGCGCTGGACGGACACCCGACGCGGGGAAGCGTTCACGCTGACCACGCTCAACGTCCGGCTCCTGCCGGACGGCCACCTCGCCGTGAAGGCGTACGGCCGACCGGTCGGCGGCGGCCGGGGCGCGTACGTCTCGTTCCCCGTCCCCGACCGGCCCGAACTGGCGGCCCTGGTTGCCGACGCCGCGACCCGGGCGGGGGAGTTGTGGGCCGCGCATCGCGGGCTCGGCTGAACTCGGCCCGAGGAGACGTCATTTCGGGAACTCGGTGCCGGCTCCACGTCGACCGGCGCGCCCCGCGGCGTGCGGGGTCGGCCGCGAATTCCCTGGTGCGGTGGTCTCGGGATGCCGCAAGGTGGCCCGCATGGACTGGTTGCCACTGCTCTCCACCCTGGCCGGCGCCGCGATCGGCATCGTCACCACCCTCGTCGCGGATCGGAGCCGGTGGAAGCGCGAGGACGACAAGGAAGCCCGTCGGCTGCGGCTCGACATATACACGCAGTACACCACCACCGTGAAAGTACTCGGTGAGACGCTGCGGGCCCTGGCCCGGCGCGAGCACCCGTCCGACGACGAGCGGGCACGCGCGCTGCGCGAGGCCTTTCGGGAGTCAGGCATCGCCATCGCGTCCGAACGGATGTGGCTCGTCGCGCCCCAACCCGTCGTCAAGGCGTCCAACAGCGTGTTCCACTGCCTGCGACGCATCTGCGAGGGCTACGTCGACGGCACCGCTGTCAGCAGCCCGGAGGACCGCGCCCGCTGGGAGGCACGCGGCAAGGCGGCCGCCAGGATGCGCATGCTCATGCGCGAGGACCTCGGCGTCGGCCCGCTCGCCGAGCGCCACAGCACCGTACCCAGCGACGATGACGATCTCGCCGCCCCGTGAGCGGTCATCCGACGGCACGGCCGATCGCCGAGGCTGGTGCCGTTCCGGGCGCCGCGAACCGGTGAACCTTTCCGGTCACGACGCTAGCCGCCGAGAACCCGCTCCCACAGCAGGCTGTCGCGCCAGTCGCCGTCGAGGAGGATCGAGGAGTGCGCGACGCCGTACGGGCTGAACCCGTTGCGGCGCAGCACCCGTTGGGAGGGCAGGTTCTCCAGATGGGTGGACGCCTCGGCGCGGTGCAAGCCGAGTTCGTCCGTCATCACCCGCAGGACGAGTTCGACGGCGCGCCCGGCGTGCCCTCGGTTCTGGGCGGTCGAGGCGATCCAGTACCCGACGGAGCCGCGGCGCAGGTGCGGCTGCGGCAGGATGCCTCCGACGGTGACCTGCCCGATCACCTGGTCGTCGGCGAGCACCACGCCCGGCCAGACCGTGCCGGCCCGGTGCCCGGCCAGCAACTTCTCGATCCGCTCCGCCTGGCCGTCCGCCGTCAGGAAGCGGGCCGGCTGGGCCGGTTCCCACGGCCGGAACGCCTCGACGTCCCGCACCCGGTGCGCGGCGATCGCGGCGGCGTCGGCGGGCTCGATCAGACGAACCCGGGTGCTGCTGTCCATCGGCTGATCCTCGTCACGGCACGTCGGCTGGCCCGCCCACCCTATGAGGTGACCGTCACCCGCGACGACCTGGCTCTGAACGCCGACCGCGTCACCGGCCCCTCCGCAACGGTCACGTACACCAGCTCGGACCCCTCCGTCGCCACGGTCGACAGCCAGGGCGTGATCACGGGGGTCGGGGCCGGGACGTCCGTGGTCACCGCCCGCGCCACGATCGACGGCAAGCAGGTCCGCTCCGACCCGGTGACGGTCTCGGTGGCGGCCCAGCCGAACCCGTCGAACCCGTCGAACCGCCGGGCGGGGTGAGTGACGGGGCGGGATCGTCAGAAGCCGATGTGGCCGATCATGCCGAGCATGTTCGCGCTGGCCGAGTGGATCGACGTGGCCAGGCTGGTGTCGGCGAGGTAGAAGCCGAAGGCGCCGCAGGCCAGTGCGTGGGTCACCTTGAGTTCGGCCTTGCGGCTCAGGAAGAACGTGGCCGCGGCGAGTGCGATGACGAGGGGGAGGTGCAGCAGCATCGTCGGATCACCCCAATCTCCTCATAAGAGGGCATTGCTCATGTATGAGGTTAGGTGGGAGTCGCTGGGCGCGCATCCGCGGATACGGAGGGTGACATCTCCGCGGGGCGTCCTATGATCACGCGTATGACCGAGCCGCAGACGCAGCCGCCCGCAGCCCCCGAGAACCCCGAGGACCGCAAGCTCCTCACGCTCGCCCGCTCCGCGCGGGCCCGCAACGCCGTGCCGGAGGGCGCCGCCGTCCGCGACGAGACCGGCCGTACGTACGTGGCCGGCACCGTGGACCTGCCGTCGCTGCGGCTGACCGCCGTGCAGACCGCGGTCGCGATGGCGGTGGCCAGCGGCGCGACGTCGCTGGAGGCCGCCGCCGTGGTCACCGCGGCCGAGGAGCCCGCCGACGCCGACCGCGCGGCCGTCCGCGACCTGGGCGGCCCGGACACGCCGCTGCTGCTGGCCGGCCCGGACGGCACCGTGCGGCGCACCGTCACCGCGGGCTGAGAAACGGACGACCGTACGGACCCTCGCCCGGTCGCCCGTTCCCTACAGGGCGTCCGGGCCGCGCTCCCCGGTCCGCACCCGCACCGCCGTCTCGACCTGCACCGCCCACACCTTGCCGTCGCCGATCTTCCCGGTCCTGGCCGCCGCCACCAGCGCGTCGATCACCAGGTCCGCGTCGGCGTCCTCCACCAGCACCTCTATCCGCGCCTTCGGCACCAGGTCCACCCGGTACTCCGCGCCGCGGTACACCTCGGTGTGCCCGCGCTGCCGCCCGTAACCGCTCGCCTCGGTGACGGTCAGGCCCTGCACGCCCAGCTCCTGCAGCGCCGTCTTCACGTCATCCAGCTTGTACGGCTTGATGACGGCGGTGACCAGCTTCATGCCAGTGGGCTCCTGTCCTTCGCGGCCGGACCGAAGTGCCCGGCGCCCGCCGGGAACGGTGCCCCGCCCGCCATGCCGTGGGTGAGTACGCCGTGATCGTAGGCGGTCTCCGCGTGCACGGTCAGGTCCAGGCCGGTCCGTTCCTCCTCCTCGCTGGCCCGGAAGCCGATCAGCCGCTCGATCGCCCGCCCGAGGCCGTACGTGACCGCGAACGCGTACGCCCCGACCGCGGCCACCGCGACCGCCTGCCGGCCGAGCTGGCCGAGGCCGCCGCCGTAGAGCAGGCCGCGCGGACCGCCGGTCATGGAGGAGGTGGCGAGCAGGCCGATCAGCAGGGTGCCGACGATCCCGCCCATCAGGTGCACGCCCACCACGTCCAGCGAATCGTCCACGCCCCAGCGGAACTTCCAGCTCACCGCGTACGAGCAGAGCACGCCCGCGGCCAGGCCCACCACGACCGCGCCGATCAGGTCCACGCTGCCGCAGGCCGGGGTGATCGCGACCAGGCCCGCGACCGAACCCGACGCGGCGCCCAGCGTGGTGGCGTGGCCGTCCCTGCGCTTCTCCACCATCAGCCAGCCCAGCAGCCCGGCGCAGCCCGCCGCCTGGGTGTTGAGGAACGCCGAGCCGGCCATGCCGTTGGCGCCCAGCGCGGAACCCGCGTTGAAGCCGAACCAGCCGAACCACAGCAGCCCGGCCCCCAGGACGACCAGCGGCAGGTTGTGCGGGCGCATCGCGTCCTTGCGGAAGCCAAGCCGCGGCCCGAGCACCAGCGCCAGCGCGAGCCCGGAGGCGCCGGAGCAGACCTCGACCACGGTGCCGCCGGCGAAGTCCAGCGCGTGCAGCTTGCTCACCACCCAGCCGCCGGTGCCGAACACCCAGTGCGCGACGGGGACGTATACGGCCAGCGTCCACACCAGGACGAAGACCACCCACGCGCCGAACCGGGCCCGGTCCGCGACCGCGCCGCTGATCAGCGCGGCCGTGATGATCGCGAAGGAGAGCTCGAACGCGGCGAAGAGCGGCGTCGGCACGTGCCCGGTGACGCTGGTCGGGCCGACGCCGTGCATGCCGAGGTGGCTGAGGTCGCCGATCAGGCCGAGCCCGCCCGCGTCCGGGCCGAACGCCAGCGTGTAGCCGGCCACCAGCCACACCAGCGTGACCAGCGCGATCGACACGAAGCTCATCATCAGCATGTTCAGCACGCTCTTGCTGCGGACCATCCCGCCGTAGAAGAGCGCGAGGCCCGGTGTCATCAGCAGCACCAGCGCGGTCGCGGCCAGCAACCACGCGGTGTCGCCGGCGTTGATCGCCGCGTGGTGCGCGGCGGCGGCGGGGGCGGCGAGTGACGAGGCGGGCGGGAGGGCGTGGCCGGTGGGCAGGAGCAGCACGGAGGGGTCCCTTCGGTCGCTGATCTAGCACGAGCGTCGGGCGTGCGCGTTACCGGACGTGGGCGTACGTGTTTCGGTGGCGTTTCTTGTTGCCGCCGGGTTTCGGATTCCTCACCGCGGGACGTACGGCTCGTGTCACACCGTGTCGCGTCGTACGGGGGCGGGGGGCCGCTCGATCGAGCGGTGTCCGTACACCTCTGCGGTATCGGGGAGAATGGGGGCCATGAGCGCTCGTACCCCCTCCGACGGAACCGCCGGGTCCACCGCGACCCCGCCGCACCGGTCCGGCTTCGCCTGCTTCGTCGGCCGTCCCAACGCCGGCAAGTCCACCCTCACGAACGCTCTGGTCGGCCAGAAGGTGGCGATCACCTCCAACCGGCCGCAGACGACCCGGCACACCGTCCGCGGGATCGTGCACCGGCCGGAGGCGCAGCTCGTGCTCGTGGACACCCCCGGGCTGCACAAGCCGCGCACCCTGCTCGGCGAGCGGCTCAACGATGTGGTCCGCACCACCTGGGCCGAGGTCGACGTGATCGGCTTCTGCCTGCCCGCCGACCAGAAGCTCGGCCCGGGCGACACGTACATCGCGCGCGAGCTGGCCGGGATCAGGAAGACGCCGAAGGTGGCGATCGTCACGAAGACCGACCTGGTCGACCACGACCAGCTCGCCCGGCAGCTCATGGCGGTGGACCGGCTCGGCCAGGAGATCGGGCTGGAGTGGGCCGAGATCGTGCCGGTCTCGGCGGTCGGCGACCAGCAGGTGGGCCTCCTCGCCGACCTGCTCGTCCCGCTCCTCCCGGAGGGCCCGCAGCTCTACGCCGAGGGCGACCTCACGGACGAGCCGGAGCAGGTGATGGTGGCCGAGCTGATCCGCGAGGCGGCGCTGGAAGGGGTGCGGGACGAACTGCCGCACTCCATCGCCGTGGTGGTCGAGGAGATGATTCCCCGCGAGGGGCGGCCCGCGGACAAGCCGCTGCTCGACATCCACGCGAACCTCTACATCGAGCGGCCCAGCCAGAAGGGCATCATCATCGGGCCCAAGGGGGCCCGGCTCAAGGAGGTCGGGACGAAGTCGCGGCAGCAGATCGAGGGGTTGCTGGGGACGCCGGTGTTCTTGGACCTGCACGTGAAGGTGGCGAAGGACTGGCAGCGGGACCCCAAGCAGTTGCGCAAGCTGGGGTTCTGAGACCCACCGGGGTGCCCCTGGCCGCGGGTTGAGGGACCACCTGCCGGTGGGGGCTGGTCGCGCAGTTCCCCGCGCCCCTTGGTCTGTGCGGCTCCTTCCGCGGCAGAACGCCGGGCGCGGGGAACTGC
>NZ_JBFBIV010000048.1:0-68084 GCF_040702025.1 Streptomyces sp. NPDC088194
CCGACCCCTCCCCCGCCCGCCCCTGGGTCCGCCCCCTGCTGAACCCCATGACCGCCCTCGCCGCGCGTGCCGCCGCCCCCGCCGCCCATGCCGCCCCTTCCGCCGGTGAACCCCCGGTACCCGCGTCCCCGGGGCGACGGCGGGCCGCCCGCCGGGTGACCGGCGCGGCCGGGCGACAATGGAGGGGTGTACAGCGAGTGGGCGCACCCGGTCGGCGGGGTCACCGTGTGGTCGCGGACGGACGGCGGCGGTGAGTACCGCGTGCTGCCCGACGGCTGCATGGACCTGATCTGGCACGACGGCACCCTCCTGGTCGCCGGCCCCGACACCGCGGCCCACGCCGCGCACGACCGGCCGGGCGCCGCCTACGCCGGACTGCGCTTCGCGCCGGGCGCGGGCCCGGGGCTGCTGGGCGTGCCCGCGCGCGAGATGCGGGACCTGCGGGTGCCGCTGGCGGACCTGTGGCCCGGGGCGCGGGCCCGGCAGCTGGCCGAGCGCGCCGGGGACGATCCGGTGGCGGTGCTGGAGCAGTGGGTCTCCCGCCGCACCCGCGAGGTGGGCCCGGCCGACCCGCTGCCGCGCCGGGTGGCCGGGGCGTTGGCGGCAGGGCGCACGGTCGCTGAGGTGGCCGGCCGGACCGGCCTGGGGGAGCGGCAGTTGCGGCGCCGCTGCGAGGCCGCGTTCGGGTACGGGCCGAAGACGCTGGCGCGCATCCTCCGCCTCCAGCGGGCGCTGGAACTCGCCCGCGCGGGCACGCCCTTCGCCGACGTGGCCGCGGAAGCCGGCTACGCCGACCAGCCGCACCTCTCCCGCGAGGTGCGCGCGCTGGCCGGCGTGCCGCTGGGCGAACTGGTCAGGAAGTAGCGCCCGTGGCGACCGAAGGCAGCGCCGCGAACAGCTCCACCGTGTTGCCGTCCGGGTCGTGGACGACGGCGTACCGCTGGCCCCAGAAGGCGTCCCACGGCTTGAGGTGACCCTCGTGACCCGCGTCCGTCAGCTCGCGGTAGCAGGCGTCCACCCCTTCGGGACTCCCGCAGTCGAAGGCGAGCGCCACCCGCGCGCCGACCGCCGGCGTCCACCCCGGGTCGAACGAGCGCACCGTCTCCACGGTGTCCCACGCCACCCGCAACCCCCCGGGCAGCACCACCTCCACATGCGGCTGCCCGTCGGCGTCGTCCGGCAACTCCAGCCCGAGCCGGCGGTAGAACGCCAGCGATGCGGCCATGTCGGCGACGGTGAGCGAGGCGAGGTCAAGGCGGGGCGTGATGTGTGCGTTCATGCCATCCACGCTAGGCGCCGCCCCCGAGGCGGGTCTTGAACGAAACGGACACCGTGCCGGCCGCGCCCCTTGGCGGGGTGACGCTCCTTCCACGGAGGAGCCGCACGAACCAAGGGGCGCGGGGAACCGCGCGACCAGCCACCGCCGGTGTCAGCCGCGAACGAGACCTCGGCAGCGACGGCGGGTTGCCGTTCACCCGCCCGGCACCACCGCCGGGTTGTCGGCGTTCGTCAGGGTCTCCCAGGCGACGAAGAGGTCGTTCGTGCCTGCGGGGCGGCGGGACTCGGTGAGGGTCTGGGTGTTGGTCATCGCGATGCCCATCCGGTTGTGGAGGGCGTTGAAGCCGACCTCGGTGACCGGTCCGAGCCCGAGGTCGAGCTGTCCGCCGCACAGCCAGGACGGCGGCGTGGTGCCCAGTTCGTACTTCGACTGGAAGCCGAGCGCCTGCCGCAGTCGCTCGCCGACCTGGGGGTAGAGGTCCTGGCCCTGGATCGCCGCGGTCTCGGCGATGTCGGAGATGGACGCGATGCCGTACCCGGTGTGGGTGAAGTCGCGGCAGGTCTCCTGGGTCAGACCGTCGACGAAGGTCGACTGGCCCTGCCAGTAACTGATGATCTGCGCGGAGGTGTTCAGCCCGCTGCCCGGCACGGTCTTGGGCAGCGATCCGTCCGAGGACAGGTAGATGTACGCCGGCACCCGGTTGAGGTAGCGCGCGATCGCCTTGTCGTAGTCGGACGAGTCGTTCAGGAAGATGGAGATGCCGACCGCGGCCTCCATCATCGTCAGCTCCCAGTTGCCGTTGCTGTTGGAGCCGTTGATCACCTCGGGCAGGTAGACGTTGCGCAGCATGTCGGAGAACCTGGCGATGTCCGACGAGGACCAGCCGTCGTACGTGTAGCGGATGATCTCCGCGGCGCGCGGCCACACCGAGCCCGCCCAGCCGGTCTGCAGCGGGGCGTTGCTGTTGGTGTGCTCGGTGATGGTCGACGCCCAGGCGTTCATCAGGTCGATGGACTTCTGCGCGTAGGCGCTGTTGCCGGTGATGTACCAGGCCAGCGCGTCGGTGTACGCGGCGATCGCGTCCTGCCGCTCGTCCGTGCAGCCGTAGTTGGGGTTGGAGTACGACCCGCACTCCACGTTGGCGCGCGGCTTGGGGGTGCGGGACAAGGAGGCGTACGAACTCCCGATCATCTGGTCGTACGCGTCCTTCCACGGCTCGGCGTTCGCCTGCACCTTGCCCTTGATGTAGTCGAGTTGGGGCAGGCTGACCATCACGCCGGGGTGGGTGAAGGTGGTCGGCGCGGCGGCCACGGCGGGGGCGGCGTGCGCGGCGGGCCGCGCGGCGGCGGAGGCCGTGGTGGAGGCTGAGGCGGTGCCGGTACCGGGCAGCGCGGCGACCGCGGTGCCGAGCGCGGCTGCCGCGGCGACCAGGATCATGGCGCGCCGGAAGCGTCTCCGGCCGCCGGCCGGCGGGGGAGTGCGGTGCGGGACGCTGTCGCGCATGGGGGGCTCCTCGGTCCGCGGTGGGGGTGCGGGTGCGGGTAGCGGTGCGGGGTAAGGAAACTTTCCTGTCCGTGGTACGGGAGGATCGCGCGGTGACGACAGTGCAGTCAAGGGGCTGAACGAAAGTCAATTGGCTGATCCGGCAGGCCCGTTGGGCGGTCACGGACTCAATCGCTGGTCACCGACGTGAACATGGTTCGGACCTCTGCGGCGCCGGCGCGGTCAGGCCGGATAGGCGTGCGTCTGGGCGGCCTTCACCGACGCCCACACCTCCGCGCCCTCGCGCAGGTCGAGTTCGGCGACCGCGGGCGCGGTCAGGTCCGCGGCCAGCGGCAGGCCGTCCTCCGCGCCGGCCAGCGCGATCCGGAACTGCGCGCCGTGCGACTCCATGCCGGTGATCCGGGCCCGCCAGGCGTTGCGCGCGGAGCTGTCGGGGCGCTGCCGGTGCAGGGCGACTGCGCTGGGCGGGAACGCCACGAACGCCGGTCCGGTCAGCTCCTCGGTGCCGGTCAGCGTGAACCGCGGCCCGACCCGGACCAGATGGCCGTCCGCCTCGCCCCGGTACAGGTTCAGGCCGACCAGCCGGGCGATGTAGTCCGTGCGCGGGTGGCGGGCGATCTCGGCGGGCGTGCCCTGCTGCACCACGGTGCCGTGCTCGACCACCACCAGCCGGTCGGCGAGCACCATCGCGTCCAGCGGGTCATGCGTGACCAGCACCGCGACCGCCTCGAACGCGGCCAGGTGCCGGCGCAGTTCGGCGCGTACGTCCAGCCGGGCGCCGGCGTCCAGGGCGGCCAGCGGCTCGTCGAGCAGCAGCAGCCGCGGGGCGGTGGCCAGCGCCCGGGCCAGCGCGACCCGCTGGGCCTGGCCGCCGGACAGCCGGCGCGGCTTGACGTGCGCGTGGTCGGCCAGGCCCATCCGGTCCAGCAGGCCGGCGGCGAGCGCGCGCGCCTCGGACCGGGTGGCGCCGTGGCAGCGCGGCCCGAACGCCACGTTGTCCAGGGCGCTCAGGTGCGGGAAGAGCAGGTAGTCCTGGAAGATCACGCCGACCGGGCGGCGCTCGGGCGCGACCCGCACCCGCCGCTCGGGCTGCTCCAGCACCCGGCCGTCCAGCCGCAGATGCCCCCGGGTCAGCTCGGTCAGCCCGGCCAGGGCGCGCAGCGACGTGGTCTTGCCGGCGCCGTTCGGGCCGAGCAGCGCCAGCACCTCGCCGGGGGCCGCGGACAGCTCCACGTCGAGCCGGAAGGTCCCGCGGTCCACCACGAGACGGGCGTCGAGACCGGTCTCCGGGTCGCCCCCGCCCGTACCGCGTTCGCCCGCCCCCGCGCCGCGCTCGCCCGCGCCGCGCTCGCCCGCGCCGCGCTCGCCCGCGCCGCGCTCGCCCGTACCGGGTCCGTCCGCGGCACCCGTGCCCGTACCGCCCTCGCCCGCGCTCATACCGCGCTCGCCCCCGTCCAGCGGTCGCGCAGGCCGGCGAGGACCGTGATGGAGACCGCGAGCAGCACCAGGCTGAGCGCGACGGCCGCGTCCGGGTCGTCCTGCAGCGCGAGGTAGACCGACAGCGGCATGGTCTGGGTGCGGCCGGGGAAGCTGCCGGCGAAGGTGATCGTCGCCCCGAACTCGCCGAGCGCGCGCGCCCAGGCGAGCACCGCGCCGGCCGCCACCCCGGGCGCGATCATCGGCAGCGTGACCCGGCGGAAGGCGGTGAAGCGGGACGCGCCCAGCGTCGCCGCGGCCTCCTCGTACCGGCTGTCGGCGGCCCGCAGCGTGCCCTCCACGCTGATCACGAGGAACGGCATCGCCACGAACGCCTCCGCGACCACCACCCCGGCCGTGGTGAACGGCAGGGTGATCCCGAACCACGAGTCGAGCCACTTGCCGACGATCCCGTTGCGGCCGAGCGCCAGCAGCAGCGCCACCCCGCCGACCACCGGCGGCAGCACCAACGGCAGCGTCACCAGGGCCCGTACCAGCCGGCGGCCGGGGAAGCGGGTCCTGGCCAGCAGCCAGGCCAGCGGCACCCCGAGCACCAGCGCCACGGCCGTCGCCGAAGTCGCCGTCTCCAGCGACAGCCGTAGCGCCTGCCACACCGCGGAGCTGGTCAGCAGGTCGGGCATGCCCCGCCAAGGGGCCCGCACCAGCAGCGCCAGCAGCGGCACCAGCAGGAACGCCAGGCCGACCACGGCGGGCAGCAGCAGGGGCAGCGGGACGGCGCCACCCCCGCCGCGCGGGCGCCGCGGCCGGGACAGCCGTCCCGGCGCCGTGGCGCCCGCGTTCTTCACCGCGGGGCTCACGGGTTGAGGAAGCCCGCCTGGGTGAGCACCTTCTGGCCCTCGGCGGACTTCACCAGGGCGATGAACGCCGCCGCGCCGTCAGGGTTCGGCGCGTCCTTCAGCGGCGCGATCGGGTACTCGTTGATCGCCTTCGCGGACTCGGGGAAGTTCACGCCCTGCACCTTGCTGCCCGCGCTGTTGACGTCGGTCTGGTAGACCACCGCCGCGTCGGCCTCCTTCAGCTCCACCTTCGTCAGCGCGGACTTCACGTCCTGCTCGTACGACTTCGGGGTGAGCTTGAGGCCGCTGGCGCTCAGCGCCTTCTGCGCGGCGGCGCCGCACGGCACGGTCTTGGCGCACAGCACGACCGACAGGCCGGACTTGGTGAGGTCCTTCAGGGTGCGGATCTGCTTCGGGTTGCCCGGCAGGGTGGCGATCTCCAGCTGGTTGCGGACGAAGTCGGCGGGCGTGCCGGCCGCGTCCCCCTTGTCGGTGACGGTCTTCATGGTGGCCGGGCTGGCCGCCGCGAACACGTCGGCCGGCGCGCCGCCGGTGATGCTCGCCGCGAGCTGGTCGCTGCCGCCGAAGCTGAAGACGACCTTCGTGCCGGGGTACGCCTGCTGGAAGTCCTTGCCGAGCGCCGTGAAGGTCTCCTTCAGGGAGGCCGCCGCGAACACCACCACGGTGCCGGAGACCTTCTTCTGCGCGCCGGTGGCCGACGCGCCGGACGAGGGCTTCTCGGAGGACGTCGACTTGTCCGAGGAGGACGACGAGGAGCAGGCGGAGAGCGCGAGCAGCAGCGCGGCACCGCCGGCCACCGCGCACAGGCCACGGGACCGTGCGGCACGGGTGGTCCGGGCGGACCGGATACGTCGGGTGGTCACAGAAACTCTCCCTCTCCGCCGCGCCGCCGGGCGCGGGCACGTGCAAGATGATAGTTCCGCATCTGCCAGGAGAAAGTCTGCTGTCACATTGCATAATCCAAACAACCGGCGGCCCCACCTTTGCTTGTGCGATCGCACGACGATCGCGTCAGAGCAGGTGGGGCCGCCGTCGGTCCGGCCGCGCCGGGCCCGCTACGGCCCGAAGCTGCGCCCTGTGGCCCGAAGCTGTGCCCTACGGCTCGAACCCGTCCCTCATGGCTCGAACCGGTAGCCCATGCCCGGCTCGGTGACGAAGTGCCGGGGCCGGGTCGGGTCGTCCTCCAGCTTCCGGCGCAACTGCGCCATGTAGACCCGCAGGTAGTTCGTCTCCGTCCGGTAGGACGGCCCCCACACGTCCCGCAGCAACTGCTTCTGGCTGACCAGCCGGCCCGGGTTGCGGACCAGCGCCTCCAGCAGGTGCCACTCGGTGGGGGTCAGCCGGACGTCCGCACCGTGCCGGGTCGCCTTCTTCGCGGCCAGGTCCACGGTGAAGGCCGCCGTCTCCAGCCGGGCGGCCGCCGGCCCCTGCTCCTGGTCGGAGCGGCGCCGCTCGGCCGCCCGCAGCCGGGCCAGCAGCTCGTCCATCGCGAACGGCTTGGTGACGTAGTCGTCCGCGCCCGCGTCCAGCGCCTCCACCTTCTCGTCGGAGCTGTGCCGGGCCGACAGCACGATGATCGGCACCCGGGTCCAGCCCCGTATCCCGGCGATCACGTCCACGCCGTCCATGTCGGGCAGGCCGAGGTCGAGCAGCACCACGTCCGGGTGCCGGTCGGCGGCCATCTGCAGCGCGGTGGTGCCGTCGTAGGCGGCGTCCACCTCGTAGCGGCGCGCCCGCAGGTTGATCACCAGGGCCCGGACGATCTGCGGTTCGTCATCGACGACGAGGATGCGCGTCATGGTCAACCCAGCTTCGCGAGCGCCAGGTTGAGGGTGACCACGTCGACGTACGGCGTGCCGAGGAAGCCCAGCGGCCGGCCGTGGGTGTTCGCCGCGACCAGGTGGCGCACCTCGGCGGTGCTCAGGCCGCGGGCCTTGGCCACCCGGTCGACCTGCTCGGCGGCGTACGCCTTCGAGATGTCCGGGTCCAGGCCGGAACCGGAGGCGGTGACCGCGTCGGGCGGCACGTCCTTCGGGTTCACCCCGTCGAACGCGGCGACCGCCGCCCGGCGCTCCTTGATCGCCTTGACCAGGTCGGGGTCGTTCGGGCCGAGGTTGGAGGCGCCGGAGGCCAGCGGGTCGTAGCCGCCGGACGACGGCCGCGGCTGGAACCACTTCGGGTCCGGCTTGGCCACCTCGTTCGGGTCGTTGGGGTTCTTCTTGGGCAGGTCGAAGTTCTGCCCGATCAGGCTGGAGCCGACGACCTTGCCGTCCAGCTTCACCTGCGAGCCGTTCGCCTTGGCGGGGAACGCCGCCTGGGCGACACCGGTGACCAGCAGCGGATACGCCAGCCCGCAGAGCACGGTGAAGACCAGGAGCATCCGCAGGGCCGCCAGATGACTGCGCACGATACGCATGAGGGGTTCCCCTTTCTCAGTTCAGTCCGGGGATGAACTGCACGACGAGGTCGATGAGTTTGATGCCGACGAACGGCAGGACCAGGCCGCCCAGGCCGTACACCCAGATGTTGCGGCTGAGCAGCGCCGAGGCCGACGACGGCTTGTAGCGCACCCCGCGCAGCGCCAGCGGGATCAGCACCACGATGATCAGCGCGTTGAACACGATCGCCGAGGTGATCGCCGAGGTCGGGCTGTGCAGGTCCATCACGTTGAGGTGGCGCAGGCCCGGGTAGACCCCGGCGAACATCGCCGGGATGATCGCGAAGTACTTCGCGACGTCGTTGGCGATCGAGAAGGTCGTCAACGCGCCCCGGGTGATGAGCAGTTGCTTGCCGATCTCGACGATCTCGATGAGCTTGGTGGGGTTGGAGTCCAGGTCCACCATGTTCCCGGCCTCCTTGGCGGCCGAGGTGCCGGTGTTCATGGCGACGCCGACGTCGGCCTGCGCGAGGGCGGGTGCGTCGTTGGTGCCGTCGCCGGTCATCGCGACGAGTTTGCCGCCGGCCTGCTCCCGTTTGATGAGCGCCATCTTGTCTTCGGGGGTGGCCTCGGCGAGGAAGTCGTCGACGCCGGCCTCGTCTGCGATGGCCTTGGCGGTGAGCGGGTTGTCGCCGGTGATCATCACGGTGCGGATGCCCATCCGGCGCAGCTCGTCGAAGCGCTCGCGCATGCCGGCCTTGACGACGTCCTTGAGGTTGATCACGCCGAGCACCGAGGCGGTGGTCGTCCCGTCCCGGCGGACGACCTCGCCGACGACCAGCGGGGTGCCGCCGCCGCCCGCGATCGCGTCGACCAGCGGGCCGACGTCCTCGGCGGGGCGGCCGCCGTTGTCCCGTATCCACTGCATCACCGCGCTCGTGGCGCCCTTGCGCAGGCTGCGCTGCCCGCCGTCCTCGGCGAGGTCCACCCCGCTCATCCGGGTCTGCGCGGTGAACGGCACGAACTCCGCCCGCGGCAGCCGTCCTTCGGCGCGCGCCCGCAGCCCGTAGCGCTCCTTGGCGAGCACCACGATCGAGCGGCCCTCAGGCGTCTCGTCGGCCAGCGACGACAGCTGCGCCGCGTCGGCGAGCCGCTCGGCGGTGACACCCTCGGCCGGCAGGAACTCCGCGGCCTGCCGGTTGCCGAGGGTGATGGTGCCGGTCTTGTCCAGCAGCAGCGTGGTCACGTCACCCGCGGCCTCGACCGCGCGCCCGGACATCGCCAGCACGTTGCGCTGCACCAGCCGGTCCATGCCGGCGATGCCGATCGCCGACAGCAGCGCCCCGATCGTGGTCGGTATCAGCGCCACCACCAGCGACACCAGGATCACCAGCGACTGCTCGGCGCCCGCGTAGATCGCGAACGGCTGGAGCGTCACCACGGCGAGCAGGAAGACGATGGTCAGCGACGCCAGCAGGATGTTGAGCGCGATCTCGTTCGGCGTACGCTGCCGGGCCGCGCCCTCCACCAGCGCGATCATCCGGTCGATGAAGGTCTCACCGGGCTTGGAGGTGATCTTCACGACGATCCGGTCGGAGAGCACCGAGGTGCCGCCGGTCACCGCGCAGCGGTCGCCGCCGGACTCGCGGATCACCGGCGCGGACTCGCCGGTGATCGCGGACTCGTCGACGGACGCGACGCCCTCCACGACGTCGCCGTCACCGGGGATGGTCTGCCCGGCCTCGACCACCACGTGGTCGCCCAGCCGCAGCGAGGAGGCGGGCACCTCCTCCTCCACTCCCGGCGCGCCGGGCCGGAAGGAGGCCAGCCGGCGGGCGACGGTGGCGGTCTTGGTCCGGCGCAGCGTCTCGGCCTGCGCCTTGCCGCGCCCTTCGGCGACCGCCTCGGAGAGGTTGGCGAACACCACGGTCAGCCACAGCCACACGGTGATCACCCAGGCGAAGACGCTCGGGTCCTTGATCGCGTCCAGGGTGGTCAGCACCGAGCCGACCTCGACCACGAACATCACCGGGTTCTTCACCATCACCCGGGGGTCGAGCTTGCGGCACGCGTCCGGCAGCGAGGTCAGCAGCTGCTTGGGGTCCAGCATGCCGCCGGAGACCCGGTGCTGCTCCTGGCGCTGCGGCGCCGGCCCCGGTGACGCGGGGGGTTCCAGAGTGGTCAGGGACGACATCAGTGCAGACCTTCCGCGAGCGGTCCCAGCGCGAGCGCCGGGAAGTAGGTGAGCCCGACCACGATGACGATCACCGCGGTGAGCAGGCCGACGAACTGCGGCCGGTGGGTGGGCAGCGTGCCCGCGGTCGCGGGCACCGGCTGCTGCTTGCCGAGCGAGCCGGCCAGCGCGAGCACGAACACCATCGGCAGGAACCGGCCGACGAGCATCGCCAGGCCGAGCGCGGTGTTGTACCAGTTGGTGTTGACCGACAGACCGGCGAACGCCGAGCCGTTGTTGTTGGCGGCGGAGGTGAAGGCGTACAGCACCTCGGAGAAGCCGTGCGCACCGGAGTTGAGCATCCCGGCCCGCTCGCCGGGCAGCGCCATCGCCAGCCCCGCGCCGACCAGCACCACCGCGGGGGTGGTGAGGATGTACAGCGACGCGAACTTCATCTCCCGGCCGCCGAGCTTCTTGCCCAGGTACTCCGGGGTGCGGCCGACCATCAGCCCGGCCACGAAGACCGCGATGATCGCCAGGACGAGGATGCCGTACAGGCCGGAGCCGGTGCCGCCGGGCGCGATCTCGCCCAGCATCATGTTGAAGATCGTCATGCCGCCGCCGAGCGGCGAGTACGAGTCGTGGAAGGAGTTGACCGCGCCGGTCGAGGTGAGCGTGGTGGACGTGGCGAACAGCGCCGACCCCCACACGCCGATCCGCTGCTCCTTGCCCTCCATCATCCCGCCGGCCGCGTGGCCGGCCGCGCTGTGCACGCTGTGCAGCTCGTTGACGGTGATCACGGCCACCGACGCGGCCCAGATCAGGGCCATCACGGCGAGGATCGCGTAGCCCTGGCGCTTGTCGCCGACCATCTTGCCGAAGGTGCGCGGCAGGCTGACCGCGATCACCAGCAGCAGGTAGATCTCCACCAGGTTGGTGAACGCGTTGGGGTTCTCGAACGGGTGGGCGGAGTTGGCGTTGTAGAAGCCGCCTCCGTTGGTGCCGAGTTCCTTGATCACCTCCTGCGAGGCGACCGGTCCGCCGGTGAGGCTCTGGTGGTCGCCGACGAGCGTGGAGATCGACTGCACGCCGTGGAAGTTCTGCACCGCGCCGGCCGCGACCAGCACGATCGCGAAGACGAACGCGATCGGCAGCAGCACCCGCAGCACGATCCGGGTCAGGTCCACCCAGAAGTTGCCGACCCGGTCGGTGCGCTTGCGGGTGAAGCCGCGGATCAGGGCCGCGACGACCGCGATGCCCACCGCGGCCGACACGAAGTTCTGCACCGCGAGCCCGGCCATCTGCACCAGGTGGCCCATCGTGGTCTCGCCCGAGTACGACTGCCAGTTGGTGTTGGTGACGAACGACGCCGCGGTGTTGAAGGCCACGCCCGGCGTCACCGCCTTCATGCCGATCGCCAGCAGCAGGTGGTTCTGGAGCCGTTGCAGCCCGTAGAGGAACAGCACGGACACCGCGGAGAACGCCAGCACGCTGCGCAGGTAGACCGGCCAGCGCTGGTCGGCGTCGCCGTCGACCCCGCCGACGCGGTAGATCAGCCGCTCCACCCGCAGATGCCGGGCGGAGGTCAGCACATGGGCCATGTAGTCGCCCAACGGCCGGTAGGACAGGGCGAGTACGGCGAGCAGCGCGAGGATCTGCAGCCAGCCCGCGAGGGTGTCGTTCACTAGAACTTCTCCGGGTGGATCAGGGCCAGCACCAGGTAACCGACCAGGGCCACGGCGACGACGAGTCCGACGACGTTCTCCGCGCTCACAGCCGCTCCACCCCCTTGGCTATGAGGCCGATGACGGTGAACACCGCGACGGTGAGAAGGATGAACAGGAGGTCTGGCATGCGAAGGCACCCCGGGCAGTCGGTCGAAGGGGACGGGACCGCCCACGAGCCGTGCGCCGGCCGGTGGGCGATGCCGACCGGTTGCCGGTCGGCCTCCTTACTGAATCCCTCCCCGGCCGGCCGGGAGCTCCCCGTTAGCGCCTTCCTGACGCGCTCACCTGCGGCCTTGACGGCGTCTTGACGCCGGGGCACGGCCGGGGCGGGGGCCGGGCAGAGCCGGCGGCTACGGCCGGTCCGGGTCGGGGTCCGGGTAGGGGACCGGCGCCGGCGCGGGACCCGCGGCGGGCAGCGACAGCACCATCGTCAGGCCGCCGCCGGGGGTGTCCTCGGGGGTGAGGGAGCCGTGCATCGCCTCGGCCAGGCCGCGGGCCAGCGCCAGGCCCAGGCCGAGCCCGGTGCCGTTGTCGCGGTCGCCCATCCGCTGGAACGGCTCGAAGGCCCGCTCGCGGTCCCGCGCGGGCATCCCCGGGCCGCGGTCGATCACCCGCAGCTCCACCCGGTCGCCCAGCGCGCTCGCGGTCAGCACGACCGGCCGGCGGGCAGGGGCGTGCCGTACCGCGTTGGCCAGCAGGTTGGCGATGACGCGCTCCAGCAGCGGCGGATCGGCCAGGACGGCCGGGGCCCGCTCCAGGCCGCGGGTGTCGATGCCCGGGGCGTCGGCGGGCAGCGACTCCAGCGCGGCCGGCAGCACCTCCTCCAGCGCGGTGGCCCGCAGCCGCAGCCGCAGGGCGCCCGCCTGGAGCCGGCTCATGTCCAGCAGGTTGTCCACCAGCCGGCTCAGCCGGGCCAGCGACTCCTCGGCGGTGGCGAGCAGCTCCTCGCGGTCCTCGGCCGAGAACTCCACGTCCTGGCTGCGCAGCGAGCTGACCGCGGCCCAGCCGACCGCCAGCGGGGTGCGCAGGTCGTGGCTGACCGCGGCGAGCAGCGCCGTACGCATCCGGTCGGCGGCCTTCACCGGCTCCACCTCGGCGGCGGCCTCGGCGAGCCTGGCCCGCTCGGCCGCCCCGGACACGTGGGCAGCGAAGGCGGCCAGCACGCGCTGGTCGGAGGCGGAGAGCGGCCGGCCGCGCAGCAGCAGCACCATGCCGTCGCCCGCGGGCACCCGGACGGCGGCGCCCGCGCCGCCGTCGTACGGGCCGGTGCCGGTGGCGGTGCTGATACCGGAGGCGGGGGTGGTCGCGGTGGCGGTGGCGGTGGCGGGGGGCCTGGTGCCGGTGGCGGTGCCGCGGGGGCCCTGCGGACCGCCGCCGCTCGCCGTGCCGCCGCCGACGGCCGTAACGCCGCTGCCCGCCGGGGCCGTGCCGCTCGGCTCCGCCGGGCCCGTACCGCTCGGCTCCGCCGGGACCATTTCGGCGCTGTCCATCCCGAACGTCTCGCGGGCCCGTTCCAGCAGCGCGGGCAGCGCGTCGCCGCCGCGGACGATGCTGCCCGCCAGGGACGACAGCGTCTCGGCCTCGGCGGTGGCCCGGGCCGCCCGGCGCGACAGCCGCAGCGAGCGGTCCACGACGGCCGCGACCGTGCCCGCGACCACCACGAACACCGCGAGCGCCAGGATGTTGTTGGGCTCGGCGATGGTGAACTGCCCCACCGGCGGGATGAAGTAGTAGTTCAGCAGCAGCGACGCGGTCACCGACGCCACCACCGCCGAGACCACCCCGCCGAAGCAGGCCACCCCGACCACCGCCAGCAGGAACAGCAGCGCCTCGCTGGTCAGGTTGAGGCTGCCGCGGTTGCCCGCGAGGACCGCGGTGAGCGCCAGCGGCAGCACCAGCCCGCTCACCGGCCCCGCCACCAGCCGCCAGGTGGTCAGGGTGCGGCGCCGCGAGGGCAGCAGCCGGCCGTGCCCGGCCCGCTCATGGGTGACCATGTGCACGTCGATGTCCGCCGAACTGCCCACCGTGGTCTCGCCGATGCCCCGCCCGGTCAGCAGCCGCTCCCACCGCCGCCGGCTGCTGGTGCCCAGCACCAGCTGGGTCGCCCCCACCCCGCGGGCGAACTCCAGCAGCGCCACCGGCACGTCGTCGCCGACCACCGAGTGGTAGCTGCCGCCCAGGCTCTCCACGAGCTGCCGCTGCCGGGCCAGCGCGGCCGGCGAGGCGCCCACCGCCAGCCCGTCGCTGCGCGCCACGTGCACCGCCAGCAGGTCCCGCCCCCCGTCGATGCCCGGCGGGGCGCCGCCCGCCGACCGGTCGGCGATCCGCGCCGCCCGGCGGATCAGCGTCTCGCCCTCCGGGCCGCCGGTCAGCGCCACCACCACGCGTTCCTTGGTCTCCCACACCCGCCCTATGCCGTGCTCGCTGCGGTAGTGGTGCAGCGCCTCGTCCACCCGCCCCGCCACCCACAGCAGCGCCAGCTCCCGCAGCGCGGTCAGGTTCCCGATCCGGAAGTAGTTGGCGAGGGCCGCGTCGACCTTCTCCGCGCCGTAGACGTTGCCGTGCGCCATCCGGCGGCGCAGCGCCTCCGCCGGCATGTCCACCAGCTCGATCTGGTGGGCGCGGCGCACCATCTCGTCTGGCACCGTCTCGCGCTGCGGCACCTCCGTGATCTTCTCGACCACGTCGTTGACCGACTCCAGGTGCTGGATGTTGACGGTGGTGACCACGTCGATGCCTGCGGCGAGCAGTGTCTCGACGTCCTGCCAGCGCTTGGCGTTGCGCATGCCGGGCGGGTTGGAGTGCGGCAGCTCGTCCACCAGCGCGACCTCGGGGCGGCGGGCCAGCACCGCCGCCAGGTCCATCTCGCCGACCACGGTGCCGCGGTACTCCCGCTCCAGCCGGGGCACCACTTCCAGGCCCTCCACCAGCGCCAGCGTGTGCGGCCGCTGGTGGCACTCCACCAGCGCCACCACCACGTCCGTGCCGCGCTCCGCCCTGCGGTGGCCCTCGTCCAGCATCCGGTAGGTCTTGCCGACGCCGGGGGCCGCGCCCAGGAACACCTTGAGCAGCCCGCGCCGGCCCGTCCGCCCGGCGGGTTCCCACGCGTCGCCCGTCGGCGGGGAGCCCGCGGCGTGGGAGTCCGAAGGGTGGGAGCCCGAGGGGTGGGAGCCCGAGGATTGCGAGAAGGGCGTGGTCGCTCGCGGCTGGACCTGTTCCGGGTTCTGGGCCTGGACCCGTTCCGGGTTCTGGGCCTGGGCGTGCGTGGGCGCCGGGCGGCGGGCCGAGGGCCCGGCCGGGTCGTGTTCCGGGATCATCCGGTCCACGCAAGCCGAGGGCACGCCGTGCGGGCGGGCGCGTTGACGACTTCCTGGCGCCGATCACCCGGACCTTGACGCGCTGTTGACACCGGCGCCGGGCCGTACGACGCACGGCCGGGACCCGTCGTAGCCCGGCCGCCGTCCCTGGACCCGGGCCCGGGAGTGTGCCACAGTGCGCCGATGCCCGCCTCCTCGCGTGACTCGTCGGCCGGTGCCGGCTGGCAGGACCAGGAACCCGGCCGCTACCGGGAGTTGATGCCGCCCCGGGTGGTCGAACTCTCCTGGCTGAACCCGGCCACCCTGTGGCGGGCCCGCAACGGCCCGCTCGCCTCGATCTTCGGCGACCCGACCGGGACCGACCGGCAGCGCTGGGTCGGCGCCCAGACCGAACGCGGCGCCGCCGAGGGCGACCTGGTGATCACCCGGGACGACCCCGACACGTTCTCCTTCATGCTGCTCGGGGACACCGGCGAGGGCGACGGCCCGCAGTACGCGGTGGTCCCCGGCCTGCTCAAGGAAGGCGCCGGAACCCGCTACGCGGTGGTGTGCAGCGATGTCATCTACCCGGTCGGCACCGGCAACGACTACCCGACGAAGTTCTTCCGCCCCTACCGCGACTACGACGCGCCGATCTACGCGATACCCGGCAACCACGACTGGTACGACGGCCTCACCGGCTTCATGCGGGTGTTCTGCCGCGCCCCGGCCCTGCCGCCCGCCGCGCGGGCCCGCCCGCTGTCGGCCGCGTGGTGGCGGGGCCTGCTGTGGGCGCGGCCGGACACCCCCGACGACGCGCTGCTGGACCAGGCCCGGCAGATGCGCTCCGCCCCCGCGCAGGCCGCGTCCCAGCCGGGCCCGTACTGGGCGATGGACAGCGGGCCGATACGGATCATCGGCATCGACACCGGGCTGCTCGGCGACATCGACCGGGAACAGGGCGAGTGGCTGCGCCGGGTCGCGCGCGGACCGCGGCCGAAGATCCTGGTCACCGGCTCGCCGATCTACGTCGACGGCGAACACCACCCGTGCGCGATAGCCGGCGGCGGCACCGTGGACGAGGTCGTCCGCGACCCCGCGCACCACTTCGTCGCCGCGATCGGCGGCGACATCCACAACTACCAGCACTACCCCGTGGACGTCGGTGGCCGCCGGATCGAGTACGTCGTCTCCGGTGGCGGCGGGGCGTTCATGCACGCCACCCACACGATCCCGCGGGTCTCGGTCGGCGGCGTCGGCGAGGACGACTTCCGCTGCTACCCGATGCGCGGCGACTCGCTCGCCTTCTACAGCCGGCTCTACGGGCGCAGGCTGCGGCTGCGGCGGCTCTTCGACCTCACCCCCGACCAGGCGTCCGCGGTCGTCGCGCACCGGCTGGGCACCACCCCGGTCCGCGCCTCCGACCGCACGGTGACGCTCAGGGCCCGCTTCGTCGCGTCCGTGCTGGGTGTCGCGTCCCACCGGCGCCGCCGGTCCAGGTTCCGGCTGCCGGTCCGCCGCACGCTCACCCAGGTGCTCTCCCCGGGCTCGGCGACCTACAGCCCGCCGTTCTTCAAGAACTTCCTCCGCCTGGACGTCACCCCCGAGGCGATCCGGATACGGTGCTACGCCGCCACCGGGCTGCGCGCCCACGAACTCGACCCGCCGGTCGAGGACGACTTCACGATCCCGCTGACGCCCACGACGCCGGCGGCGTAGGACCGGCCGGGCCCACGTGTGTCGCACCGGCCGGGTCGGGCTGCCCGGACGGGCCGGGGGGAGGGATAATCGGGCAGGTGGGCCGGCGGGAGAGCGACCGTGTGCCGGTCGCCGTCGCCCGGAACGGGAAGCCTGCCATGACCACAGCGCGTGATCTTCTGACCGTCACGATGGACATGCCGTCCAGCCGGACCGTGGAGCGCGGCGATCTGTCGCTCGGGCTCGCCGGCGCGGAACTGGTCGACCTACTGCGAGCGGGCGCGGCCACCCTGGACCGCGGCCGGATCGTGCCGGGGGCGCGGCTGCCGCACGAGGACCGGCTGCTGGGCGAGGCCGCCGTCGCGATGTCCCGCACGCTGCCGTTCGAGACCCTCGACGACTGGCTGTGGCGCCGCGGCCGCGGGCTGCCCGCCGTGTATCTGGCCGCCTTCACCGACGAGGGCCGGCTCACCCGGCAGCGCCGGCGGCGCTGGTGGGTGTTCGGCGGCAGCCGGATGGTGCTGCTGGACACCGACGACCGCCGCCGGGCCGGCCACCGCTGGGCGGCCGACGAGCCGGTGCTGGTCGCCCTCGCCACGACCATCGGCGTCACCGGGCACCGGCCCGACCCGTCGCCCCCGCCGCCGGACCCGTCGGCGGGCCTTCCCGCGCCCGACCCCGCCGACCCCGTCGACCTCCCGCCCGACCTCGCCGCACAGGTCGCCGACCCCTCCGTCGCGGCCGTGCTCTCCGCCGTCGTCCACGCCGTCGCCGAACTCTCCGACGAGCGCCGCCGCCGCGCCAACCGGCTCAAGGACGCCCACACGACGACGCTGCGCCGCGGCTACTGACCGCCCGGCCCGGGGCCGCCCGGAGCGGCCCGGCCCGGGGGCGCCGGGGCGGGGCCGGTTAGGGTCGTGGCGTGGTCACCCTTGCCGAACTCGCCGAAGACCCGCACCCGCACCTCGCGGAACTGCGCGAACGCGCGCCCGTGGTGTGGCTGCCCGCGCTCGGCGGATGGATGGTGACGGGCCGGGCACTGGCCGTGGAGGTCATGCGGGACGCCGCCGCGTTCACCGTGGACGACCCGAGGTTCACCACGGCGCGGGTGGTCGGCCCGAGCATGCTCTCGCTGGACGGACCCGAACACGCCCGCCACCGGGACCCGTTCGTGGCCCCGTTCCGGCCGCGCGCGGTGCATGCCGCGTTCGGCGAGATCGTACGGCGCGAGGCCGACCGGCTGCTCGACGGCCTGGCGCCGCGCGGCGCCGCCGAGTTGCGCCGGGACTTCGCCGGGCCGCTCGCGGCGGTGGTGATGGCCGAGGTGCTGGGGCTGACCGACGTCCCCGTCCCGGCCATCCTGGGCTGGTACGACCAGATCGTGCGGGCCGTCGACCGGCTCACCCACGGCGAGGACGCGGGAGCCGAGGGCCCGGCCGCGTACCAGGCGCTGCGCGCGGCGGTCGCCGGCACCCTCGACGCGGGCGCCGCGGACTCCCTGCTGGTGGCCGCTGCCGCCGACGGCCGGCTCGACCTGCCCGAACTGGCCTCCAACGCGGCCGTGTTGCTCTTCGGCGGCATCGAGACCACCGAGGCGATGATCGCCAACGCGCTGCTGCACATCCTCGCCGAGCCCGAGCTGGTGGCCCGACTCCTCGCCGATCCCGACCTGTTGGACAACGCGGTCGAGGAATCCCTGCGGCTGGAGCCGGGCGCCGCCGTCGTGGACCGCTACGCCACCCGCGACACGGACCTGGCGGGCATACGGGTCCGGGCCGGCGACCTGGTCACCGTCTCGCTGGCCGGCGCCAACCGCGACCCCGCGGTCTTCCCCGACCCGGACTGCTTCGACGTCCACCGCCCCAACGCCCGGCTCCAGTTGGCGTTCGCGCACGGCCCGCACTTCTGCGTCGGCGCGCACCTGGCCCGGCTCGAAGCCCGCGTCGCCCTGCGGGCCTGCTTCGAACGGCTTCCCCACCTGCGGCTCGACGCGAGCCGCCCGAGCGCCCCGCGCGGCCTCGTCTTCCGCAAGCCCCCCACCCTCGCGGCCCGCTGGCACTCCTGACCCGGTGCCCACCCGCGCGCCTACGGCTCCCGTGGACGTGCCCGCGAAGTCCCTTTCCTCGCAAGGCGGTTCGGGGCGCCCCGGTCCGCTGGGTGCCGTGCCGGCGGCGCTACGGCGCCGTCGTGCGCGTCGCGGGTTCGTGGTCGGCGGCCGGCGTCGGGCGGGGGACCAGCCCCCCGGTGCGCAGGAGGTGCCCGGCCGTGTCGAGCCCGGCGCCCAGCGCGAACGCGGCCGGTTCGTCGAGTTCGCCGATCGTGGTGCGCCCCTGCTCGGCGCGGACCGCCCGCACGGACGCCGCCTCGACGTCCTCGTGGTCGAGCAGTTCGGGGCTGTGGCTGGTGACGAGGACCTGCCGCCGGTCGGCCGCGTCGCGCAGCGCCTCCCGCAGGACGGCGGCGGCCGCCGGGTGCAGCGCGGTCTCCGGCTCCTCGACGGCGACCACTCCGTACCGTCCGTCGACCGGCGCGAAGAGCGCGAGCAGCACGCCGAGGGCGCGCAGCGTGCCGTCCGACACCGAGGGCGCGGTGAACTTCCAGGGATGGGCGGAGCCCGCGGTGTCCTGGGTGAACTCCACGGTCTCCGCGCCCTCCAGCACCCGCCGGCGGGTACCGCGCAGGCCCGGCACGATCCGCTGCAGATAGCTGTCGAGGCGGCGCAGATCCGCCCCGTCGGCGACCCGGCGCAGCCGGTGCAGCACGGCCGCGGCGTTCGCGCCGTCGCGCAGCAGCGCCCGGCCGTCCCGCGGCGGCGTCGGCGCCCGCATGGCTGCCGGGTCGAGGCTGAACGACCGGATGCCCGCCAGCCCCGCGTGCGCGGCCGCGAACGCCTTGTGCCGGCCGAGCTCCGCCAGCAGCAGGCGGCCCGGGTCGGCCGGCGGCAGCTTCCGCTCGGTGCTCGTGGTCAGCGTGCCGTCCGCCACCCGGAAGGCGGCGCGGGCCTCGCCGGCCGCCACCTCGCAGCGCTCCCGGGCGATCCGGAACCCGCCCTTGCGCGCGGCCGCGACCTGCACGCCGTACGTGCCGGTGAGCGGGCCGCGGCCCTCGTCGGGGCCCTCGAAGGACAGCCGCACCGAGAAGCGGTCCGGGTGGCCCGGGGCCCTGCGCCGCACCTGCGCCGCGCCGCCACGCTCGCGCAGCGCCTCCGCCAGCGAGCCGCCGACCCCGTCGGACACCAGCCGCAGCGCGTCGAGGAAGTTGCTCTTCCCCGCGCCGTTGGGGCCGACGAGGAAGACCAGGTCCCCGAGCCGGACGTCTGCTTCGGCGAGGCTGCGGTACTGCTTGAGCCTGACGCGCGTGACACGGAAGTGACTGGGCTCCATCGCCCCAGTCTGGCAGCAACGGCCGGCCGTACGCGCCCTTGCCGCGTCGCGTCGCCCGGCCCGCGCTCCCCGGCCCGCGCGTCTGCCGTGCCGCCGCCGGCCGCCGGCTCCCGTACGGTCCGATGTCTTCTTGCCGGATCGGCAAGGCGGATCGCGGGTCGGGCAGGGTTCGCCGGATGATCGGGTCCGGGCGGTCCGTGAGGCCCGCCCGGCCCCAGCATCCCCATCCCCATCAGGGAGGACCCATGACCCAGCACACCGGCGACGGACTCGGCACGCACCGGATGATCGCGACGCCCGCGGGGCGTACCCACGTGGTGGAACGGGGGAGCGGGCCGCTGGTGCTGCTCGTGCACGGCTTCCCCGAGTCCTGGTACTCCTGGCGCCGCCAGCTGCCCGCGCTGGCCGCGGCCGGGTACCGCGCGGTCGCGATCGACGTCCGCGGCTACGGCCGGTCCTCGAAGCCGGCCGACCCGGCGGCGTACCGGATGCTGGAGCTGGTGGCGGACAACGCCGCGGTGGTGGAGGCGCTGGGCGAGCGCTCCGCGGTGGTGGTCGGCCACGACTGGGGCGCGACGATCGCGGCGAACAGCGCGCTGCTCCGGCCGGACGTGTTCCGCGCGGTGGGCCTGCTGAGCGTGCCGTACGCCCCGCGCGGCGGCCCGCGGCCCAGCGAGATCTTCGCCGGGATGGGCGGCGACGAGGAGTTCTACGTCTCCTACTTCCAGCAGCCCGGCCGCGCCGAGGCCGAGATCGAGCCCGACGTGCGCGGCTGGCTGGCCGGGTTCTACGCCGCGCTGTCCGCCGAGACGATGCCGCCGCCCGGGGCGCCGGACCCGCACTTCGTCACGCGCGGTGGGCGGCTGCGGGACCGCTTCCCCGCCGTGGCGGGCCCGGGCCCGGGTGCCGGTTCCGGTCTTCCCGGCTGGCTCAGTGAGGCCGAACTCGACTTCTACGCGGGCGAGTTCGAGCGGACCGGGCTGACGGGCGCGCTGAACCGCTACCGCAGCATGGACCGGGACTGGGCGGACCTCGCCGCCTACGACGGCGCCGCCATCACGCAGCCGTCCCTGTTCCTGGGCGGCTCCCTGGACGCCTCCACCACCTGGCTGGCCGACGCGATCAAGGCGTACCCGGTCACCCTGCCGGGCCTGGTCGGCTCCCATCTCCTCGACGGCGGCGGCCACTTCCTCCAGCAGGAGCGTCCCGAGGAGGTGAACCGGCACCTCACAAAGTGGCTGGCCGCGCTGCCCGCGTGAACCGTACGGTTCGGCCCGGACGCTTCTATGCTCGGGGCACGTGACGGGCGATCCAGCGCAAGCAGTGGAAGCAGCGGAAGAAGGTACGGCCGCGATGCCAGCAGACCCAGGGCCCCGGCCGGCCACCGGCGGTCGTACCCCGGCCAAGCCCGTCGGGGTGGTGGGCGCCGGCCTGGTCGGCCTGGCCGTGGCGCGCCGACTGGCCCTGCGCGGCGCCGAGGTGGTCGTCTTCGACAAGGAGGCGGAGGTCGCCGTCCACCAGTCGGGGCACAACTCCGGCGTCGTCCACTCCGGCCTGTACTACCCGCCCGGCTCGCTCAAGGCCACGCTGTGCCGGCGCGGGGTCGGGCTGCTCAAGGACTTCTGCGCGCGGCACGAGCTGCCGTACCGGGAGATCGGCAAGGTCGTCGTCGCGCACTCGCCCGCCGAGGTGGAGCGGCTGGGCGTGCTGGAGGAGCGGGCCCGCGCCAACGGCGTGCCCGGGGTGCGCCGGCTCGACCCGGCCGCGCTGCGCGACATCGAGCCCGAGGTCAGGGGACTGGCCGCGCTGCACTCCCCGACCACCGCCATCGTCGACTTCCGCGCGGTGGCGCGGGCGATGGCCGGCGAAGTGGCCGCGGCCGGTGGGCGGCTGCTGCTCGGCAGCGAGGTCACCGCGATCCGGCCCGGGCCGGGCGACGGGGTCACCGTGGTCTGCGGCCCGCAGGCGTACGCGCTGCGCGGCGCGGTGATCTGCGCGGGACTGCAGTCCGACACGGTGGCGCGACTGGCGGGTGACGCGCCCTCGCCCGCGATCCTGGCGTTCCGCGGCGAGTACTACCGGCTCCGTCCGGAGCGGGCCGGACTGGTGCGCGGGCTGGTCTACCCGGTGCCGGACCCGGCCTACCCGTTCCTCGGCGTGCACCTCACGCCCCGGGTGGACGGGAGCGTCGACATCGGCCCGAACGCCGTGCTCGCGCTGGCCCGCGAGGGCTACCGGCGCCGCGACGTCAACCCGCGCGAGCTGGGCCGGGCGCTGGCCTGGCCCGGCACCCGCCGGCTGGCCCGACGGCACTGGCGGGCCGGGCTGCACGAACTGCACGGCTCGCTGTCGAAGCGCGCCTTCACCGCCGAGGCCGCGCGCTACGTCCCCGCCCTGACCCCCGCGGACCTGGTGGCCGCGCCGGCCGGCGTCCGCGCGCAGGCGCTCGACGAACACGGCGACCTCGTCGACGACTTCAGGATCTCCGCACTCGGCCCGGTCACCGCCGTACGCAACGCCCCCTCTCCCGCGGCCACTTCGTGCCTGGCCATCGCGGAACACGTGGTCGAGCGGCTCACCTTCCCGAGCTGAACTCCCGAACTGACCTTCCCGAGCTGACTTCCCGAACTGACCTTGCCGAGCGGATCAGCCGCACCGGGCGACGGGCGAGGGGCCAGGGGCGTCCGGCCCGTTCCCGGGTCATGCCGGCGGCGCCCCCGTCTCGGTCAACTCGCCGCCGGCCAGCCGCAGCCACCGGTCCACGCCGATCCGCTCCAGGAACCGCTCGTCGTGGCTGACCACCACGAACGCGCCCCGGTACGCCGTCAGGGCGCTCTCCAGCCGCCCGGCGCTGACCAGGTCGAGGTTGTTCGTCGGCTCGTCCAGGAGCAGCAGTTGCGGGGCCGGCTCCGCGCACAGCACGCAGGCGAGGGTGGCGCGCAGCCGCTCGCCGCCGGAGAGCACCCCGGCCGGCAGGTGGGCGCGGGCACCCCGGAAGAGGAAGCGCGCGAGCAGGGTCATCCGGTCCGCCTCCGTGCGGTGCGGCGCGAACGCGGCGAAGTTCTCGGCGACCGTACGGTCCAGGTCCAGCAGGTCCAGCCGCTGCGAGAGGTAGGCGATCCGCCCGTCGGCCCGCCTGATCCGCCCGCTCCGTGCGTCGAGCCGGGCGCCGGAGCCGGAGCCGGGGTCGGTACCGGCGTCGGAATCAGTACCGGCACCGGCTCCTGATGAGCCGTCGGGGCCGGCGGAGCCCTGGATCAGCCGCAGCAGCGTCGTCTTGCCCGCGCCGTTGGGGCCGGTCAGCGCGATGCGCTCGGGGCCCCGGACGGTCAGGTCGATTCCCGCGCCGGCGAACACCTCCCGGCTGCCGAGCCGTACCCGCATCCCCTCGCCGAGGAAGACGGTGCGCCCGGCGGGGACCTCGGTGTCCGGCAGTTCCAGGGTGATGCCCTGCTCGTCGCGCAGCGCGCGCTCGGCGTCGTCGAGCCGGGCCCTGGCGTCGCCGACCCGGGCGGCGTGCGTCTGCCCGGCCCGGCCCGCGGACTCCTGGGCGCCGCGTTTCATGGTGCCGGCGAAGATGCGCGGCAGGCCCGCGCTCTTGAGGGTGCGGGCGGCGTTGCCCGCGCGGCGCTCGGCCCGCTCGCGGGCCTGCTGCAACTCGCGCTTCTCCCGCTTCCACTCCTGCTCCGCGCTGCGGACGTTCTTCTCCGCGACCTCCCGCTCGGCCCGCACGGCCTCCTCGTAGGCGGTGAAGTTGCCCCCGTACAGGCGCAGTTCACCGCTGTCGAGTTCGGCGATGCGCTCCATACGGTCGAGCAGCGCGCGGTCGTGGCTGACCAGCAGCAGGCAGCCGTGCCACTCCTCCAGCACGTCGTACAGCCGGTGGCGGGCGTCGAGGTCGAGGTTGTTCGTGGGCTCGTCGAGCAGCAACACGTCGGGGCGCTTGAGGAGTTGGGCGGCGAGGCCGAGCGAGACGACCTGACCGCCGCTGAGGGTGCCCAGCCGGCGGTCGAGCGCGAGGCCGGGCAGGCCGAGCCGGTCGAGTTGCGCGCGGGTGCGCTCCTCGATGTCCCAGTCGTCGCCGATCACCGTGAAGTGCCGCTCGTCCACGTCGCCGGACTCGACCGCGTCCAGCGCCCGGATCACCGCGGCGACCCCCAGCACCTCGGCCACCGTGAGGTCACCGGTCAGGGGGAGGGTCTGCGGCAGGTGGGCGAGCGTGCCGGTGACGGTCACCGACCCACCGCTGGGCCGCAGTTCGCCGGCGATCAGCCGGAGCAGCGTGCTCTTGCCGGCGCCGTTGGGCGCGACCAGGCCGGTGCGGCCGCCGCCCGCGGTGAAGGAGAGGCCGTCGAAGACCGGTGTGTCGTCGGGCCAGGAGAAGGACAGGTTCGTGCAGACGACGGAAGCGTCGGACATGGGAGGACCTCGGGGTGTCACGAGGGCAGACGGAGACCTCTGCCCTGGGGGCATGGGGAAAAGGGCACGACGGCACAGCCACGGCGGCGGCGCTTCCACGCGCCTGCCGGTGGCCGGTCAGCTCCGGGTCTCACCCGGAGATGTCGTCGTCACCCGCCATGCCTGGTCTCCTCGGTAGTGCCGTTCGGCGATTCACCCGACGATCAACGTCGGCCACCGAGTGTAGTGCCTTCGCGGGCGCCGCGCGTTCCGCCGGATCAAGGGTCCAGGTCCAGGTCCAGGCCCGGGCCCAGGCCCAGTTACAGGGCGACGCGGGAGGAGAGCGACGACGTGTCGGCGCGGCACCGGTCCGCCGCCCGAAATCAGGGTGCTGCCAGGACTCGCTTCCCCCTAGGTTCGGCCCCATGGCTGACGAGAGTTTCGGGCATCCACGGCTCGCCGCGATCTACGACCCGCTCGACCCCGACCGCGGCGACCTCGACGCGTATCTGCGGATCGCGGCGGAGTTCGAGGCGCGCAGCGTGCTGGACATCGGCTGCGGGACCGGGGTCTTCGGCCTGCTGCTGGCCGATCGCGGGATCGAGGTCACCGGGGTCGACCCGGCCCTGGCGTCCGTGGCGGTGGCCCGGGCCAAGCCGGGGGCCGAGCGGGTGCGGTGGCTGCACGGCGACGCCACCGACCTGCCGCCGCTGGCGGTGGACCTCGCGACGATGACGGCGAATGCCGCCCAGGAGATCGTCGACCCGGGGGCGTGGCGGCGGACCCTGCGTGGCGCCTACGAGGCCCTGCGGCCCGGCGGGCACCTGGTGTTCGAGACCCGCGATCCGGCCCGGCGCGGCTGGGAGGAGTGGAACCGCGAGTCCACCTACGGGGTGACCGAGATCCCCGGCGTCGGCGCCGTCGAGACCTGGGTCCGACTGACCGACGTCAGCCTGCCGTTGGTGACGTTCCGCTGGACCTACGTCTTCGCGTCCGACGGGGAGGTCCTGACGTCGGACTCGACCCTGCGCTTCCGCGAGCGGGAGGAGGTCGAGCGGGACCTCGCCGCGGCCGGCTTCGTGACGGAGGAGGTCCGCGACGCCCCCGACCGGCCGGGCCGGGAGTTCGTCTTCCTGGCCCGCCGCCCCTGAATCCGGCGAGCGGCGAGCGGCGCGTCGAACGTCGAGACCGGTCTCGCGGGGACGGACCCGCCCGCCGCGCTCTCCGCTCGCTCAGCGCCGGGCGTGCCGGCCTGGTCCGTGCGAAGGGGGCGACTGCGTGGCGCGGGTGGCCCGTTCCGACGGCGTGGAGTGGTCGGACGGCGTGGCATGCGCGGACGGCGTGGCGTGCGTCGCGTGCGTGGGGTCCGCGGGCCGTACCGGCTCCCCGTCCGACGGGCGGTGGTCGGCGGCGACCAGCAGGGGAATCGGCAGCCGCTCCCGCAGCCGGGTCACCGTAGGGGTCGCCAGGCGGCGCAGCGCCAGGCTGGTGAGGTAGGCGACCGGCAGGGCGAGCAGCGCGGAGCCGATGACGTCGTGGGGGTAGTGGGCGCCGACGTAGACCCGGGTGAAGCCTTCGAGCACCGCGAAGAGCACGGCGATGGCGCTGAGCCGGCGGTCCAGCAGGAAGAGCGCGGCCACGGACGCGGCGGCCACCGTGGTGTGACCGCTGGGGAACGCGTAGTCGCTGGGCACGGGGCAGGTCTCGACGATGAAGGCGTGCGGGAGCGAGCGGCACGGCCGCTGCTCGGCCACGATCTTCTTGACCACCTCCGCGCAGGCGAAGGCCACGCCGACGCTGACCGGCACGGCCAGTGCCAGAGTCATCGCGGCGCCGTCCCGCCGCCGGGCCCGCCACCAGCCCACGACCATGAGGACCGCGAAGACCCCCAGTTGGACGTTGGTCCACCATTCGACGAAGCCGTTGAGCCACCGGGTGTCACGGGCCAGGTCCGTGATCGAGGTGAACAGCGAACCGTCGATGTGCGACCCGTCGAAGGCCAGCAGTGCGGAGCCTGCGGTCATCAGCACCGTCTTTCGGAACTGGCTCGGACCGTGTCCGTTCCTGGCCGGTCGTCACCGTGGAGGCAGAGTGTCTACAGAAATGTAGACGATGAACTCCTGACGGCCAATTCGTGAACGGCGACCGTCATTCGGGTGAACGATCAGCCTACACGCCGGCTCACGGCGGTGGCCGAGGGGCCTGCGTGCCCTCTGGCCAGGTGCACCGGCAGGCTTCGGTAGCCCTGGAGGAAGGTGGAGTAGACCGGGACCGGCGGGCCGGTGAGTTCCACCTCCTCGACCGTGGTGGCGAGCGCGGCGAGCAGGGCGTGCAGGCTCACCCGGCCGAGGAAGGCGCCGAGACAGAAGTGGGGGCCGCGGCCGAAGGCGATGTGCTGGTTGGGGGTACGGGACAGGTTCAGGGTGCGCGGCGAGTCGAAGACGTCCTCGTCGTTGTTGGCGGAGACGTTCCACAGGGTCACGATGTCGCGGGCCCTGATCCGCTGCCCGCCGATGACGGTGTCGACGGCCGCCGTCCTGGCGAAGTGCAGTGCCGGCGTCGCCCAACGCAGCAGCTCCTCCACGGCCGTGTCCAGCGGTATCCGCCCCTCGCGCAGGTCCCGCCACTGCCCGGGATGGAGCGCGAGAGCGTGCACCGCGCTGATCGCGGCCATGCGCGAGGACTCGTCGCCGCCCAGGATCAGGCTGTAGCAGTTGAGCGCGATGTCCTCCAGGGGCAGTCGGGCGCCCTCGACCTCGGCGGTCGCCAGCATGCTGACCACGTCGGAGTCCGGCCGGACCCGGCGCCGGGCCGCGAGGTCCATGAAGTAGAGCACGATCTCGTTGCGGGCGCTGAGCGCGTCGAGTTCGTCGGGCTCCGCGGTGGCCGAGGACAGGGTCCGCTTGTTCCACTCCAGCAGCTGTCCGCGGTCTTCCCAGGGGATCGCGAGGAGGTCGCAGATCGTCTGGATGGGGAGGTGATCGGCGACCTCGGTGGCGAAGTCGAACGTGCCCGGCCCGGCCACTTCGGCCACCAGCGCCGCCGTACGGCTCCGTACCCGCTCCGCGACGTCCGAGAGCATGCGGGGTGAGAAGGCCCGCAGCATCAGGTTGCGCAGGTCCCGGTGGCGCGGCCGGTCGGTGACCGCCAGCATCCGGCCCCCGGCGGAGTCGTCGCCGCGCAGCAGGACGTCGAGGACCGTGCCGCGCGCCGAACTGAGCGTCTTCGGGCTGTTGTAGCACCCCTGTACGTCGGCGTGGGAGGCCACCACCCAGAACCCCGGGCGCCCGTCCGCCCCCTCGTGCCAGTACACGGGGCTGGTACGGCGCACCTCGCGCCAGAACGAGTGATGCGCGTCACCGGCGAACGTCGCCGGATCGGTGAGGTCGAAGGCCCGTGCCGTGGAGCCCGTGCTCATCGCGACCGCTCCTCGGACCGGCCGGGCGCGTTCACCGCGGACGCCGCCACCGGTGCCGGCGCGCTCCGCACCGCCTGTGCCAGCTCGGTGAGCGTCTGTGCCTGCAGCACCGATCGCATGGTGACGCCGAGTCCGAGCTCGCCACGGATGCGGATCGCCAGTTTGGCCGCGACCAGGGAGTTGCCGCCCAGCTCGAACAGGTTGTCACCGGGGCGCACCGCGGGCAGCGACAGCAGCTCGGCGACGAGCCGGCACAGGGCCTGCTCGGTGGACTCGTCCCCGGCGGACCCGTCCTCGCAGGACCTGTCCCCAGCCAACCCGTCCTCGCGGGACTCGTCCTCGGCTGACCCGTCCTCGGCGGACCCGCCCTCCCCCGCGGTCGCGGTGGGCGGGTGGAGAACCGTCGCCCGGGGCCGGTCGTGCAGGGCCCGCCGGTCGATCTTGCCGTTCACGGTCAGGGGAACGGTGTCGAGGACCACCACGCTCGCCGGCACCATGGCGGCGGGCAGCGCCTGGGCGACGTGCCGGCGCAGGGCGGCCGGGTCCGGCGCGCAGCCGGGCCGCGGCTGGACGTATGCCACGAGCACGGCGTCCGCCAGGACACCGTCGACCACGGCCGCCGCCACCTCGACCTCCGGATGGTCGGCGAGCCGGGCCTCCACCTCCCCGAGTTCGATACGGACACCCCGCAGCTTGACCTGCCCGTCGGCCCGCCCGGCGAACAGCAACTCGCCGTCCGCGCGCAGTCCGCCGCGGTCGCCGGAACGGTACATCCGGCTCCCGGGCGGTCCGAACGGGTCGGGGAGGAACCGGGTGGCCGTCAGCCCGGGACGGTTGAGGTAGCCGCGCGCCAGGCCGGCCCCGGCGAGGTACAGCTCGCCCTCCTCGCCCTCCGGGACCGGCCGCAGCCGCTCGTCCAGCACGTACACCCGGCCGCCGGTCCAGGGGACGCCGATGGTGACGTCGTCCGTGGCCGCCAGCGGCCCCGAGATGGTGGCCCCGACGGTGACCTCGGTCGGACCGTATCCGTTGAACATCCGCCGGCCGGGCGCCCAGGCGCGTACGAGGGCCGGGGTGCAGGAGTCGCCGGTCGACATGATGGTTCCGCCCTTGAGGACGCTCGCGCTGTCGGTGAGGCTCAGCACGGCGGGCGGCAGCACGGCATGGGTGATGTCGTGGCGAATCATCAGGTCGGTCAACTGGCGGCCGGGCAGGACCGCGTCGGCGTCCGCGAGCACGAGCGTGGCGCCCGAGGTGAGGGCGAGCGAGAGGTCCCAGAAGGCGGCGTCGAAACTCACCGACGCCCATTGCAGCACCCGTTCCCCGGGCCGGGCGCCGAACCGGGCCCGCTGGGTGGCGACCAGGTCGGGAACGCCCTGGTGGGTCACCGCCACGCCCTTGGGAGTGCCGGTGGACCCGGAGGTGAAGATCACGTACAGCAGGTGGTCGGACGTCAGCGGCGACAGCCGCTCCTCCTGCCGGATGTCACCGGCGGGCTCCCGCCCGCACGCCGCCCGGGTGTCGGGATCGTCCAGCACGAGTTCGGGCACGCCGGGTGCCGTGACCGCGGTCCGTCCGGCGCGCACCAGCAGGACGGGCGCGGCGTCGGCGGTCATGCCGGCGAGGCGCTGCGCGGGGTGGGCCGGGTCCAGGGGGAGGTAGCCGCCGCCCGCCTTGAGCACGGCGAGCAGCGTGGTCACGAGGTCCACGGACCGGGGCACCGCCACGGCGACCAGGGCGTCCGGGCCGACGCCCAGCGCGATCAGCCGTCGGGCCAGCCGGTTGGCGCGGTCGTTCAGTTCGCCGTAGGTGACAGTGGTGTCTCCGTGCACCACCGCGACCGCGTCCGGGGCACGCCCCACCGCCGCCTCGAAGAGTTCCGGGAACAGGAGAACCGGGTGGTTCGCCGTGTCGGGTTCCATAGCGTTTCCTCTCCGTGCCCTCAGCTTTCCGCCAGGCGCGGGCGCACCTGGTCGGCGAACAGGGTCAGGGTGCGTTCCATGGACTTCAGCGACTGCTGGCCGAAGTCGATCTGCCACAGCAACACCTCCGGCCCGAGCGCCTCCTGGATGGCCCGAATCCTCTCCACGGCCCGGTCCGGGCTGCCGAAGACAGCCGTCGACTCCAGTTCGGCGTCGCCCACCGCGTTGCCGAACTTCTTCGTCACGGCGGCCTGGTAGCCCTCGTACGCGGGTGAGGTGCGGTTCTGCCAGGACGCCGCCGCCTCGCTGAACCTGGACCAGTGCCGGCGAAGCAGGGTCCTGCCCTCTTCCCGGGCGTCCTCGTCGGACTCGGCGAGCAGCAGCGGGACGCTCACCGCGACCTTCGGGCGGCGTCCGTCTCCCGCGCCGGCCGCGAAGCGCTGCCGGTAGACGTCCATGAGTTCACGGGTCACGGCCAGGTCGTCGGTGCGCGGCGGCGAGGAGATGAGCAGGTTGAGGCCCATGTCGCCGATCCACTCGAAGCTGGAGCGGGTGACCAGCGCCGCGGCCCACACCGGCGGGTGCGGTCGCTGGGCGGGCGGCGGGTAGGAGGTGGCGTCCCGGTACGAGAAGTACGGGGTGTCCTCGCTGACCGACGGCTCGGTCCACAGCCGCAGGACCGCCCGGACCGTGTGCCGGAAGCGTTCCTGGCTGCTGTCCAGGTCCACGCCGAACGCCTCGAACTCGTACGGCAGGAAGGCGCGGGCGAAGCCGACGTCGAGCCGGCCGCCGCTGATGGCGTCCGCCTGGGCGGTCTGCGCGGCCAGTTGGACCGGGTGGTGGAAGGACGCCTGGATGCCTCCGGTCATCAGCCGGACCCGCCGGGTGACCGTGGAGACGGCGGTGAGGAAGGCGAGCGGGCTGGGGCAGTAGCCGCCGTACGGGCGGAGGTAGTGCTCCGTCATCTTCACGTACTCGTAGCCGAGGCGGTCGGCCTGCCGGCAGATCTCCAGCAGGTTCGCGTAGTACTCCTGGCCCGAGCGCTCCTGCGGGCCGGTGTCGGGCAGCAGTGAGAGGCCGAACTCCATTGCCTGTCCTCCTGGTTCGGATAGGTGTCAGTGGCGGGCGGGGTTGACCGGGCAGGGCTCCGGGTCGAGGGACCAGAAGCGGCGCAGCCCGTAGAGGAGCGGTCCGGGCTGCCGGGCGGGCGGCGGGCTCACCTCGAACACTTCGCCGAACACCACGGTGTGGTCGCCCACGGTGACGGTGCGCGCGACGCGGCAGTCGGCGATGGCATGCGCGTCGTCCACCAGGTGCGGCCCCGCGAAGCCGGGTCGGTGCGTCCACCGCACCCGGTCGAAGCGGTCGGCGGCGCCGGAAGCGAACACCTGTGCCGCCGAACGGGCCCCGTCGTGCAGGAGGTTGACCGCGAAGGACGAGGTGTCCAGCAGGGCCCCGAGCGTGGGGCTGGCCTGCCGCACGCAGACCAGCAAGGTGGCGGGCTCGACGGCGACGCTGGACAGCGACGAGCAGGTCAGGCCACGCGGCGGCTCGCCGGGACGCATCGCCGTCACCACCGCCACGCCGGAGGGGAACGTCGCCATCAGGGAACGGAACCGGTCCGGCCCGACGGCCGGCGGGCGCGTGTCGGCCGTCGTCGCGGCGGAGGCGGGCGAGGCGGGTGAGGGGGTGGGCGAGAGGGGCGAGGCGGGCGAGAGGGGCGAGCGGCGTCCCACGGACTCAGCCTCCGGTCCCGGCCGACCGGGCCGCCAGGTGCGAGAAGTACTCGTACTGGCTGGGCAGTCGGCCGACGAGGGTGCGCACCTGGTCGCGTACGAGCCGCAACTCCTTCTGGGCGGCGGTGTCGTCCAGTACGTCCAGGACGGGCAGCGGCCGGGTGGGCAGACCGCCGAGACCGAGGAGCATCGCCACGTACGAATAGGGCTCGAAGCCGTGGAAGTGCGGGTACACGGACTCCTGGTCGGGCAGCCGGTGCCGCCACAGCTCCACGCGTTCGGCGAGCCCGTCGGGCATCGGACGGTGTTTGGTGTCCCGCCAGTAGTCGTTGTCCTGCCGCGCCGCCGCGTAGTAGTGCAGGAACAGGAACTCGCGTACGCCGTCCATGACATGGGCGACCTGCCGGTTGTAGGCGGCGCGCAGCCCCTCGTCGTCGGCGCCGGACGGGAAGTGCCGTACGAGTTGTTCCGCGGCGTTCTGGATGAAGAAGATCCCGGTGGACTCCAAGGGCTCCACGAAGCCGCTCGACAGCCCGATGGCGACGCAGTTCTCGTGCCACGAGCGCTCACTGCGGCCGATACGCATCCGGATGTGGTTGGCCTCCAGGGCGTCCGCGTCGGGGCCGACGAAGGAGCGCAGGGTCCGCTCCGCCTCCTCGGGGCTGCAGTAGTCGCTCGCGTACACGTAGCCGGTGCCGAGCCGGCCGAAGAGCGGGATGGTCCAGATCCAGCCCGCGTCCTGCGCGGTGGCCGTGGTGCACGGCCTGATACCGCGGGCCTTCATGTCGACGGGGACGCGCAGGGCCACCGCGCTGTCGTTGGGCAGGCTGTCCTGGTACGAACGGAAGGGCACGCCGAGCGCCTTGTTGATCAGCAGGCCCCGGAAGCCGGTGCAGTCCACGAACAGGTCCCCGGCCAGCGGGCCGTGCTCCTTCGTCAGGACGTGCCGGATACGACCGCGCTCGTCCAGGGCGACATCGGTCACGTCGTCGCGCACGTGCCGCACCCCGCGGTCCACCCCGTAGCGGGCCAGGAACCCCGCGAGGAGCGTGGCGTCGAAGTGGTAGGCGTAGGGGAACTGGGTGGTGTGGCCCTCGGGCGTGGCACGGAACATGCTGTCCTCGCGGTCCTCCACGAAGTCCTGTTCCATCAGCGCGTCGTCGAGGTAGCGGGGTGAGCTCTGCGCGTCGCACAGCGCCGCCAGCACCGAGGTGTCCTGGTCGAAGCGGCCGCCGCCGCTCCGGTGCAGCCACCAGTCGGCGAGCGAGTACCCTTCCACGATCCGGGGCCGTTCGAACGGGTGGTAGAAGTGGTGCCCTCGGGCCCGCCAGTTCTCGAAGCGGATCGCGAGTTTGTACGTGGCATGGCACTCGGGCATCCACTCGTGCTCCGCGAGCCCGAGGCTTTCGAAGAAGCGCCGGACCGTACTGAAGGTCGCCTCGCCGACACCGATGGTCGACACGTTCGCCGACTCCACCAGCGTCACCGCGACGCGGTCCTCGAACTGCGCCTTCAGGTAGGTGGCAGTCATCCAGCCGGCGGTGCCTCCGCCGACGATCACCACGCTTTGCGTCATGTTCCCTCGTCTCGGGTCGGTGTTGGGGGCCGGTCACCAGGTGACCGGGATCTCCGGCGAGGCCAGGACGACGGACGCGTCCACGACCTCGATGTCGCCGGCCGGGACGGCGAGCCCGAGCCCGGGAAACCGCCGTAGCAACGCCGGGTAGGCGACTTGCAGTTCGAGGCGGGCGAGGCTGGCACCGATGCACTGGTGGATGCCGAAGCCGAGCGCCAGATGGTGGTTGGGGGTACGGGCGAGGTCGATGGTCTGCGGGTCGGGGAACTGGTCGGGATCGCGGTTGGCCAACTCGGCCGCCCCGATGACCCCCTCGCCCGCGCGGATGCGGACACCGCCCAGTTCCATGTCCACCTTCGCCACCCGGCGCCGGCCCGTGTGGGTCACCGTCAGCACCCGCAGCAACTCCTCGACCGCGGTGGCCACCTGGGACTCGTCGCCGTCGCGCAGGAGCGCGGCCCGCGCCGGGTCGGCCAGCAGGACCATCGTGCCGAGGCCGATCATGTGGGCCGTCGTGGCGTGGCCGGCGACCAGCAGCAGCGCGGCCGTCCACGCCGCCTCCTGCCGGGACAGCTCGCCCGTCCGTACCCGGTCCCGGGCCAGCCTGCCCAGCAGGTCGTCCGTCGGCTCGTGTTCGCGGGCGCGGATCAGCTCCACGAAGTACGCCTCGACCTCGTTGCTGCTGCGGGTGACCGTGTCGGCGTCCGAGTGGATGTCCAGCCGGATGCGCAGGTGCTTGTCGATGAACTCGTGGTCCTGGTAGGGCACACCGAGGATGCGGCAGATCATCATGGACGGCAGCGGGATCGCGAGGGCCTCCATCAGATCGACGGGGCCGGTGCGGGCGGCCATCTCGTCGAGCAGGTGCGCGACCGTCTCCTCGACGACCGGACGCAGGGCGGCGATCCGCCGTACCCCGAACTCGGCGATCAGCATGCGCCGGTGCCGGGCGTGCTCCGGGTCGTCCATGCCCACGAAGGTGGGCGCGATACGGTCGCGCAGCACCTGGCCGAGCGAGCTGGCCGGGAAGCCGGGCAGGTCCCGGTGGACGCTGAACCGGGTGTCGGAGAGCACGGTGCGGACGTCCTGGTAGCGGGTGACCAACCAGGGACTCCTGCCGCTCCACAGGGACACCGGGAACACGGGTTCCTCGCGGCTGCGGCGCAGGAGTTCCTCCGGAGGGGCGAAGGGACAGCCCGCGGGGCGGGGCATGGGATAGCGCGGTGGCGTCCCGGCAGGATCGGTGGACATGGGGTCTCCTGTTCGGCGTGCGGCGGGTGGGAGGCCGGCGGGGGCCGGGGCTGGGGGCCGCGGCGGGGCAGCGGGCACTCGGCGCCGGAGCGCGTCATGCCGAGGTGGGCGGGGTGGGGCGGCGGGGATAGCGCTCGCGCAGGGCCGGGCCGGCCGCCGGGCCGGCCGCGAACATGAACTCGGCGGTGTCCAGCGGCCGGCCGGTGCTCCGGTCGACCACGACGGGGTCCGCCTCCACGCCGGTGCGGGCGTCCACCAGGATCAGGCCGCGCCGCTCGGGCGGCAGCCGGTGGTTGCCCCAGGCCGTCATGACGAGGACCAGGGGGCGCAGCGAGCGTCCGAGTTCGGTGGGGCGGTAGGCGGTTCGGCCGGCGGCGCCTGCGTCCGGATCGGGCTCGGGCTCGAAATCGGGCTCGGGATCGATGCCGGTGTCGGCGTCGGCGTCATGGCCTGAGGCGCCGTCTCCGCCGCCGTTCGTCCCGTCGGCCGGCGCCGTCGTCAGCAGCCCGGCGGTGACCAGTGCGGACAGCCGGTCGGCCAGCAGGCCGGCGGGCGTCCCCAGGTTGCGCCGGATCTCCTCGAACCGGGTGAAGCCGTCGTACGTCTCGTGGAGGATCTCCAACGTCCACCACGGTCCGATCTGTTCGGCGGTCCTGGCCAGCGGGCAGTCGGGGATACGTGTGGGCACGGCCGCGGCCTCCGCCCTCATCCGCACAGCCGGACGGGACGCAGATCCGTCCAGTGCGTCTCGATGTAGTCCAGGCACCGGGCGCGGGCGTCCGGGCCGGACACGCAGCGCCAGCCCGCGGGAACCTCGGCGAACTCCGGCCACAGCGCGTGCTGTCCGTCCTCGTTGGCCACGACGCGGAAGCGCGCCTGCTCGTCGTCGAACGGGTTGCCGCTCATGCCGTCGTCCGGTCCGCGAGCCCGGTGGGTGCGGTTCCTGCGGTGTGGAGCTGTCCGCGCAGCCGCCGCAGTTCGGTGAAGGGCAGGGTGACACGTGCCATCAGGTAGTCGGCACCGCTGGTGCCGCCGGTTCCCGGCCCCACGCCGATCATCTTCGACATGAGCGTCAGATGGCCGAGCTTCCAGTGCCAGTAGCGGTTGCCGATGTCCAGCAGCGCTTCGATGATCCGGTGGTACGCCCCGGCCTCCGGGCCGCGACGGCACACTTCCCCGACCGAGGTGCCGCTGAGCGCCACGGCCGCGGTGAGGGCCTCGTAGAGCCGTCCCGACCGCCGGTCGTCGCCGAGGAACTCGTCGAGGTGGCGGAACTGCTCCGACTCCGCCCCGCTCGCGCTGCCCACGTAGGGGCGGAACTCCGCGAAGTGACGGATCGGCAGCTTCTCCAGCGCCGCGACCTGTTCCACCAGGATGCGCAGCAGCTCCGCGGCGCGTTCGAGGAACTCCACGCTCGACTCGGCGTCGGCGAGGCCGTGTTCGGGCTGCAGGTAGTCCGACGCGGCCTCGACGTCGGCGATGATCTGCTTCAGCCACAGCTCGCAGGACTGGTGGGCGACGACGAAGAACTGCTCGGAGAGGATCACCGCCCGCCTGCCGCTGTCGGTGGTGCGGGGCACCTGCAAGGACAGCAGGGTGTCGAGGTTCAGGTAGTCGGCGTACGTCAGTTCAGCCATGTGCCCGCTCCACTTCGCAGGTTCGGGCGAAGTGGATGATCTTCTCCACTCCGAGGGGCAGCAGGTCGGGGTCGCCGCAGAAGGCGATGCGCACCAGGGACCGGGCCCACCGGGGGACGTCGAGCGACAGCACCTGGCCCGCCGCGGACAGCCTCGGCCGCAGCGCGAACCCGGCCGCCGGCACCACCGCCACGGAGTGGGTCTCCAGCAGCCGGTCGGCGAAGGTCCGCGCGTCCAGCCCGGTCGAGGAGACGTCCAGGACGGCGTACCAGCCGCCGGCCGGCAGTTCCGCGAGCAGGCCGGCCGCACACAGCGGCGGCAGCAGCACGTTGCGGTTGTGCGCGACCAGCTTGGCGTTGGCGGCGACGGAGTCCCGGGCACCGAGAGCGGCGAGGCCCGCGTACTGGATCGGCGTCGAGGGCGAGATGATGCCCGCCTCCTGGACGACGCTCATGGCGTGCGCTGTCCGGTCGTTCGCGCAGGCCACGTAGCCCAGGCGGTATCCGGTCATGGCCGCGCTCTTGGAGAAGCTGTAGACGCTGTGCACGATCCGCTGGTGCTGGGGCAGGTCGCGTTCCAGCGACGCCATCGAGAAGTGCTCGCCCTCGTACACGTAGTGCTCGTACGCCTCGTCGCTGACGACCTGCCAGCCCCGCTCGCGGGCCCCCTCCAGCAGGACCCGCTGGGCTCGCGCGTCGAGCACGACGCCGGTCGGGTTGGCCGGCGAGTTGATCAGCAGCAGCCGGGTGCGGGGGCCGGCCGCCGCCAGGATCGCCTCCGGGTCGGGGCGGAAACCCGGGCCGAGCGGGTAGAACACCGGCCGGAGCCCGGCGAGGAGGCTCTGCTGCAGGTGCACCGGCCAGTGCAGTTCCGGCAGCAGGATCTCCGCACCGGGCTCGGCCAGCGCCCGCAGCAGCGCGGTCAGGCCCTGCGCGGAGCCCGGCGTGACGAAGATCCGGGAGACCGGCGCGTCCAGTCCGTTCTCGGCGGCCAGCTTGCCCGCCAGGGCCTCGCGCAGGGCGAGAATGCCCTCCACGCCGGTGTACTTGGTGTCACCGCGCCGCAGCGCGTCGTGCAGCGCGTCGGCCGCTTCCTGCGGCGGGTCGAAGTAGGGGTCGCCGACGTGGAGTTTCAGTACGGGTGTCGCCGTCTGCCGCTCCTTCGCCTCCGCCGCACGGAAGATCTCGTGCAGGGCGGACGACGGTACGGTGGCGGCCGGTGGGGTCTGGTCGGTCACATCGGCTGCGCTGCTGGGATTCATGCCACCTCCGGGTGCTGTCGCTGTTCTTCGCCGGTCATGCGGTCCGGCCGCCGTCCACGGGGATCAGCGCGCCGGTCATCCAGCCGGCCATCTCGGGGTCCACCAGGGCGCACACCCACCGGCCGATCTCCTCGCCGCGGCCGAAACGCCGCAGCGGGGTCGCCTCGGTGAGTTTCCGCGCCAGTTCGTTCCTTTCGGAATCCGACAGTCCGGTCTCGTGCCACATCGGTGTGTCGACCGGGCCGGGCAGAATGGCGTTGACCCTTATCTCCGGGGCGAGTTCTCTGGCCAGGGAACGGGTCAGGCTGTTGAGTGCCGCTTTGCTCGCGCCGTAGCAGGAGCGCTCCGGCATCGACAGGACGCCGCCCACGGAGGATATGTTCACCACCGTGCCGGAATTCCTGCGCAATTGGGGAATCGCGCACCTGATCAGCTCGGCGGGTGCCCACACATTGACCCGGAGCATGGCCATGAAATCCTCGTCCGCCGCGTCCTGAAGGGCTCCGAAGCGGGCCAGCCCCGCGTTGTTCACCACCGCGTCCAGCCGTCCGAAGCGCGCGACGGCCGCGGCCACGATCCGTTCCGCGGCCCCCTTCTCGGCCACGTCGGCGGTCACCGGATGGACCGCCTCGCCGCTCCGCGCGGCCAGTTTGGCCAGCGGTGCCGCGCGCCGTCCGACGGCGGTCACCCCGGCCCCCGCGGACGTCAGGCACTCGGCGACCGACCGGCCGATGCCGCTGCCGGCTCCGGTCACCAGCACGGACATTCCCTCCAGCGGCCGGTGCGCGAGGCGCGCCTTGGGTTCAGACACGATGCCGCTCCCGCCGGTCGGCGCCCACGACATCCTCGACCAGGCCCCGCGGGTCGACCCGCGGGTGGAAGTGGCCGCCGGGACGGGCGCGCAGGGTGAACTCCCCGGTCGTGCAGGCCGACCACGACCGGACCTGCGCCTCGCCGGCCAGGGGGTCGTCGGGGCTGTAGTAGCAGCGGACGGGACACGGAAGCGGCGCGGTGCCGGCCCGCGGCGCGTACGTCTCGTTCGCCGTCACGTCCGCCCGCAGCGCGGGCAGCACGAGGTCGCGGAACTCCTCGTCGTCCGCGAACTCCGGATCGATGGTGCCGAACGCCTTCACCGCGGACCACAGTTCGGCGTCCGTCAGCCGGTGCGTGGTCCCGCCGCCCGCGTCCTCGGGCCCGGGCGAACCGGAGACGCACAGCCGCGTGGGCGGCGATCCGGCGTCCCGCAGGGCCACCGCCGTCTCGTAGGCGACGAGTGCGCCGAGGCTGTGCCCGTACAGGATCAGGGGCGAGGCGGGCAGTCCGAGCAGCTCGGTCGCCACCAGCGAAGCGGTCTCACGGATGCCGACGACGGGCTCGGCGAACCGGTCGGCCCGCCCCGGGTACCGCACGGCCATGAGCTCGGTCCCCGGCGGCGTCAGAGCGGCCCATTCGCGAAAGCCGCCGGCGAATCCGCCCGAATGAGGAAAGCAGACCAACCGGAATTTCGAATTCCGGATGCTGTTGAATTTATGCAGGAACTCCTTAGGCACCGTCGACCCCCCGTGGTCAATAAGTTGCCTTCTCGCTGTAGAGCACCCTGGCAGGCAGGGCAAGGTCCTTCGCGGCATCTTTCATCGATCTTTCGGAACTGGATAGAGATGAAAGAACCGTGCAAGAAATCTTGTTCCGGAGAACCCCGGCGATGGTGTGGTGGGACGCGACGTTCTGTGATCCCGAACATGTACAGCGCGCCGAAAGGGGCAGCCATGGACACGCTCGTGCACGCCGGAGCAGCGCTCGCTGTCGTCCTCCTGCTCGCCTTCCTCGGCAGACACACGGCCAGACTCCTGCGGCAGCCCGAGGTGATCGGAGAGATCACGCTCGGGCTGGCCGCCGCACCGGTGGCCATCGCGATCGGCGGGCACGGCCTGCTGGACTCCGCCCTGCCGACCGGCGTGGTGGCGGACCTCCGTCAGGTCGGGCACATCGGCCTGGTGCTGTTCCTGGCGGGCGTCGGGCACGAGTTGCGGCGCGGCGCCCGGGCGGGCCGTGGCCGGGCCGTGGCCGTGATCGCGGCCGGCGCGACCCTGATCCCGCTGCTGGCCGGATCGGTGGTGGCCTTCTGGGTCCTCGCCCACGGCGGGCCGGCGCTGCGCGGCACCGCTCCCGCCCCCGCGCTCGCCCTGCTGCTCGCCGTCTCCCTGACGGTCACCGCGCTTCCGGTTCTCGCCCGCATCCTGGCCGAGCGCGGCCTGACCGACACCTCGGCGGGGCGGCTGGCCCTGGGCGCCGCTCTCGTCGTCGACGTGGTGACCTGGGTCCTTCTGGCGCTGGCGCTCGGCATGGCGGCCGGCGGCTCCGGCCGCTTCCCGCGACTGCTCGCCGTGGCGGCCGGCGGCGTGGCGGGGCTGTTCCTGCTCCGGTTCCTGGTCGGCCTGCGACCGGTCGCGGTGCTGCGGGACCGGTGGCCGTGGGCGTGCGCGGTCCTGGTCGCATGCGCCGCGCTGGGCTGCTCGTACTCGCTCCAACGGGCGGGCCTGACCGAGTTCTTCGGCGCGGTGCTGCTCGGGCTCGCGCTGCCGGCCGAGGGCTGGGAGCGGATCGTGGCCCTCGTGTCGGCGGCCGGGCGCGCGCTGGCGCCGGTGTTCTTCGTCGTCACCGGCCTGACGGTCTTCGCCCGGCAGGTCGAGGAGGTGCCGTGGTTCGCGGTCCTGCTGGTGACGGGCCTGGGCATCGGCGGCAAGGTGCTCGGCGGATACGCGGGGGCCCGGCTGGCCAAGGAGCCGCCGCTGGAGTCCCTGCGTATCGGAGTGCTGCTCAACACCCGCGGGCTCACCGAACTCGTCGTGCTCCAGGCCGGTTTCAACGCCGGGCTGCTGACGCCCGCGATGTTCCTCGGCTACGTCGTCATGGCCCTGGTGACGACCGCCGCCACCGGTCCCGCCTGCGCCGCGATCGACCGGGCGTCGAGCCGCGCCCCCCTGGTGACGCCGCTGCCGGAGGCCGGCTGACGGAGCGTCATCGTTCGGCGGCGGCCGCCCCCGTGCGGGGCGGCGCGGGCGTCCTTCCCGCGGTCCTCATTCGTGGGGGACGTCCAGCGCTCGGAGCACCAGCCGGTGGAGCGTCTCCCGTTCGTCGGCGTCCAGCCGCGCCAGAGCCGCGTCGGTCGCCTCGTCGACGAGGTGGGCGCCGCGTTCGAGCGTCCGCACCCCGCCCGGTGTGATGGACAGCGCGTAGCGCCGCCGGTCGGTGGGGTCGGGCCTGCGCTGGACGGTGCCCTCGCCCTCCATCACGTCGAGCAGCCTGACCAGGTCGCTGCGATCCATCTGCAGCAGGTCGGCCAGCTCGCGCTGCGACATGTCGCTGTACTCCGTCAGGCACAGCAGCACGAAGTGGGCCTGTGCGGACAGCCCGTCCTGTGCGAAGGCGCTCTTCATCCCGCCCCGCATCTTCCGGCCCAGGTGGGACAGGGCGAATCCCGGCAGCTGCATCAGTACCGGCGGCCGTGGCCGGGTCGACCGAGAGTTCGACGTCATCACCGCACCCTAGACCATCCATGGGAAAACCCATGGAACAGTCAGTGCTTTGGTGGGAATATCAATAGTAGGATTCCCCACGTATCTTGTGCCACTGTCCCCACGCCCGGCGAGCGGAGCCGACCTTGACCAGTACGACCCAGTCCTCTCCACGCCCACCGGACACGCTGCCGAAGGTCCCCGCGGAGGTGTGGCGCGTCGCGGCGGTGGTGATCACCGGCTCGTTCATGTCCACCCTCGGCTCGTCCCTGGTCAACGTCGGCCTCAAGACGATCGCCGGGGTGCTGCACGCCCCGCTGAGCAACGCCCAGTGGGTGGCCACCGGTTACCTCATCGCGTTCGCGGCCGCGTTACCGGTCACCGCGTGGCTCAGCCGGCGGATGGGCGCCGGCCGGCTCTGGCTGTGCGCGCTGGCGGGGTTCACCGTGGCCTCCGCCGCCTGTTCCCTGGCGCCGAACCTCGGCGCACTGATCGCGCTGCGCGCCGTCCAGGGGCTGTGCGGCGCCCTGCTCGTGCCGACCGGCCAGACCGTGATCGGCGAGATCGCGGGGCCCGAGCGGATGGGGCGGGTGCTGAACGCCACGAAGATCGTCGTGGTGCTCGGTCCCGTCATCGGTCCCACGATCGGCGGGCTGCTCATCCGGTCGCTGTCCTGGCACTGGCTGTTCCTGGTCAATGTCCCGGTCGGCGTGGTCGCCCTCGCCCTCGGCTCCCGGCTCGTCCCCAGGGGCGTCCCCACCAAGGGGCGCCCCTTCGACTTCGGCGGCTTCCTTTTGATCGCGGCGGGACTGCCGCTGGTGCTCTACGGCATCACGATCGCCGAGCGCCAGGGGCTGACCGACACCCGGGTGCTCGCCACCCTGCTGTCCGGGATCGTCGCGATGGCGCTGTTCGCCTGGCGCAGCCTCACCGTCGACACACCCGTGCTCGACCTGCGGCTGTTCCGCAACCGCGTCTACACGGCCGCGACCACCTCGGTGTTCTTCACCGGCGCCGCCCTGCTCGGCACGATGATCCTGCTGCCGCTGTACTACCAGCTCATCCGCCACGAGGGCGTGGTCACCTCGGGGCTGCTCATGCTCGGCATCGGCTGCGGGTCCGCGCTGTCCATGCCGTTCGGCGGCCCGATCACCGACCGAGTCGGCGGCGGCATCGTCTCCGCGGCCGGCCTGACGCTGAGCCTGGCCGGCGTGCTGCCGATGGCGTTCCTCGACGCGCGCACGGGATACCTGATCCTGCTGCCGCTGCAGGCCGCCGTGGGCTTCGGCCTCGGGCTGTCCGCCATGCCGTCCCTGTCGGTCGCGTACGCCACCGTGCCACGTGAACGACTCCCCGACGCCACCTCGGAGGCCAACATCATCCAGCGGGTGGGAGGGGCGGTCGGCACCGCCGTGCTCGTGATGGTCCTGGAGACGAACGGCACGGCCACCGACAGCTCGTTCCATCGGGCGTGCTTCTGGCTGGCGGGGGCGGTCTTCATCGCCCTGTGCCAGTCGCTGTGGCTGACGAAGGTGGAGAGCTCACGACGCAAGCAGGAATTGACACGCCGAAGTACACCGAAGGGATAACAGCATCGGCGCGCCACTTCCGCCCACCGACAAGTTTCTCGGGTTGGAGGAAAAATGTCACCGCGCTCGACGTTTCCTGATGTGCTGCTCATCAGATGGCCCGCCCAGTCGGAACTGCGTGAAGAGTGCCAACGGGGTGGTATCCCGCATCTCCTGGTCGTCGAAGGCGGTGCACCACCGCCCTTATGTGTCCATCCGTACGAGGACTGGGTGCGTCCCCCGATATCCCAGGACGACCTGGACATCCGCATTGCCACCCTGCGGACGCGGGTGCGCACCCGCCGTCCCTCGCTGAACTCGGCCGACGTGCTGGGGTTCGGCAGCCGCTCGGTCGGCCTGACCGCCACGCAGAGCTGGCTGATGGGCCTGTTCATCGAACGTTTTCGAGAAGTGGTGCAGCGCGACGAACTGTTGCTGCGGCTGCGTGAGCGGTCGGCCGACCTGCCGACACGAAACGCGTTCGACCTGCACATCATGCGCCTGCGGCAGCGGCTGTCCATCGTCGGCCTCACCCTGGACACGGCATGGGGGCACGGATACGTCTTGCAGCCGGTGACGGACCCTTCCCAGACCAATGGGCCCTGTTCCCGATGCGGACGCCGGGCCGCCTCCCTGACCGCCGCGGGTTCCACCGAAGGTTCCCCGGAACCGTCCGCCGGAGCGGCGCTCGAAGAAACACCGCGCAGAGGCATACTCGCCCGCCGCGCCTCCCCAGGGGGCCGAGCGGCTCGGTGAGGCCCGGGCGAGTGTCCGGCAGGCGGGTGCCGACCGGACCGGGCCTTGACCCCGGATCTTGGATCGCCGGCTCTTTCGGCCCGGGAGAGTCCCGGGCTCGAACGTTGCGTGGAAGGACCCGGCGAGCGCGTTGTCCGCCGGGCCGCTGACCATGCTCGTGGACCGCGTCCAAGATCAGGGGGCAAGGCCCGAGGTGGGTCCGAAAGGACGCAGACGTGAGTCGGGTGAGCTTGTGACGAGAGACGATGACGACATGCCGCAGTAAACCGGGCCTTTACTGCGGCAGGCGCAGACGGGCCGCTTCAAATCCGCTGGAGCGTCAGGTCATGTGACGCCAAACTGCGCGCTCTGCGTGGTCATGCTGGACCGCACATCGCTGCTGTTCAGCACTACCGCGTCCACTCGTACGCGTGATCAGATACGAATTCGGCAAAGGCGCGCGGCGGACGGCCCGTCAGTTCAAGCACCGCAGTGCTGACCTGGTCTTCGCGTCCCTCCTTGATTCCGTGCTCGACGGCGGCAAGGGCGGCAGCGAACTCCGTCGGCATCCCGGAGGCGCGGTAGGCGGCAGCCTGTTCCTTCTCCGCGATACGCTCCACCCGAACCTGTCTGCCGGTCTGCGCGGTGATGATCTGCGCGGCCTGTGGATAGCTCATCCCGTGCGGCCCGGTGATCAGGTAGTCGCTTCGAGCGTCCACCTCCAGGTCGGCCAACAGCGCGGCAGCGCTGGCCGCGACGTCCCGCGCGTCGACCCACCCCAGCTCGCCGTCACCGGCTGCGGTGCGGATCTCACCGAGTCGATGGATGTGCTCGGCCAGTGGGTGCGGGCGCAGGAAGTTCTGCATGAAACCAGACGCGCGGAGTACGACACCTCCGGGTTGAGCCTGAACCTGAGCGGCCATCTCCACAGCGCTGGGCGCGTTCGGCAGCACAATGGCGGAGCCGAGCATGACGAGGCGCCGGATACCGGCCCGTTGCGCTTGGCGCAGGAAGGGCTCGACCAGAGGCAGCGGGTCCACACTCTCCACCGGTGCAAGCAGGAAGACCCGGTCCGTCCCGTCGAGCGCAGGTCCAAATGTGGCCGGGTCATTCCAGTCGAAGCGGATCGCATCAGGATCGGCTGCGGCCGGGTTCCGGCTGGCGACCCGAGCCCGCACGCCAGCATTGCGGAGCACTTGCACCAGCGTCTTGCCGGTCTTGCCGGTCCCTCCGGTCACGAGCACTCCGGCCATCAGGCGTCCTTCCTTTCAAGCGAGTCGATCAGCCCGGCGAGCCCCCCGGCCGCGGCGGCCCCCGACAGCGGGCTCCAGTAATCCCGATACAGAGCGATCAGCCCGTCGCGGACCGTGAGAACCACGATGTAGTCCAGGCGGTAGGGCTGGGAAGTGGCCACGGTGCGGCCGGTGGCCGTCCACTCCACCACGACGGTGTCCGTTTGATCCGTGGGCCGCACGGTAAGCGCGGCCACCTCCTTCATGTCCATCAGCTCCGGATAGTGAGCGAGGTAGGCGCGTACCTCCTCACGTCCGCGGAGAACGCGAGCGGAACTCCCGGCTGCGAAGGGGAACTCCGCGATTCCGTCAGGCGCCCACAGATCAGCCACGGCACTCATGTCCTTGGCCAGCATCAGGTCGATCATGCGGCGAAAAACTTCCTCAGGCGTGCTGGACACTATTTCTCCTCGTAGTCAACAAACCAACCAGAGCACCATGCACGGAAGTTCTGTGGGCGCGGAACGGACAGCCAAGCCCCGGACCACCAGTGCGAGGCTTGGAACTCGTCACACGATGATGCGGACGGGTTGTTGAGGCGTCGCCAGATCCGGCGCTGGCCCAGTTGTCGCCGGTTGGGGATGCTGTCGTCGCCCTTGTCCCCGAGCAGGGCGTCCGGGCGTTCGCGGGGGGTGCCCGACTCGGCCGGCGACGGGGCGGTGTTTGCTGCCGGTCTCGCGGCGGTCGACCGGCGAGGTGCCAGTCGCTCGCCCGCGACTCGGCTGCTCCTAGCAGGCGATCGCCGGCACGACCTGCTCGGCCACCACGATCCGCAGTCGCCGCGACGAATGCGTCCGGTTCGGCATCTTCGCCCGGCTCAAACGGATCGCGCTGGGTTCCTACGACCGGATCGTCGGCCTCGTCCTCGATCAGACCGCACCTGGACGCCGGCCATCGACGCCTTCTTCGACCTCGCCGACCCGATCATCACAGTTCATCCGCCACGTTCGCCAGAAAGTTCCGATTTACGTCGATCAGGTGATCAAGTGCTGCTCTGGCGGCGGCCAGGCTGTCGATTGTGGTCGAAAGGCGATTTCGCTCCTGATTCATTGCGGTCAAAGCTTCCCGGGCTCTGTCCCTGTTGGGCTCCGTCATGCAGGGGACCATTCGAGCGATGGTTCTGCTGGACATTCCGGCGGCCAGGAAGCCCTGAATCAGCGCCACCCGCTGGACGTGATCATCGTCGTAGTACCGCTGGCCGCTGGGGGACCTTGCGCTGACCAGCAAGCCCTGCTGCTCGTAGTAGCGCAGTGATCGACGGCTTGCTCCTGTCCGGGCGGACAGTTCACCGATCCGCATCTCAACCCCTCGTGTGCACTGGGTCACAGCGACTTGCCCTTGACATCGATGTGAGCGTTTAGGTTAACCCCGTGGCTCGCGATCCGCCGCCAGGGCACCTGGTTGCCGACCCCTCGCGTCCGCGAGCACGAAAAGGAGAAGTCTGTGATCAAGTTCGCTTTCATGATCAACCGTGTCGATGGAATGACCTTCGAGGAATTTGTTGAGCATCATCGAAATCGCCACGCCCCGTTGTTCACCTCCATTCCGGAAGCGCGAGAGTACGTGAAGAAGTACACCGTCTCCCACCCGGTGCCGGCCGAAGGGTATCCGAGCCCCGCCTACGACGGCCTCACTGAAATCTGGTTTGAAAGCTGGGCGGATCACGACGCCTTCTTCGCGTCCAAGAATTACAAGGAGCTGGTGAATCCGGACGAGAGTAGGTTCATCGATATGAATTCAGTGGCAGTAATGGTCACTGAGGAAAGGGTTGTGGTCTAACCCGTTGGCGCTTCATGTCGCGGGCGATGCGGCGGGCGTCAACCTGGGGCGGATTTCCTTGGGCTTGTCGCGATCACGCATCCGCCGATCGTTCCCGCCCCGACGGTAGCCCTGGTGGCGTCGTGGGCCTTCTCCGTATACCTGGGGCTCTGACAGCCCGGTCATGGCAGCGCAGGTACAGGTCTCTCCGATGATCACAGAGCGTCGCCACTCCATGATCGCCGGGACCTGTGCCTGTCTTGCGGCTGGGTGCCACCAGCACTCCTATTCGCGCGCCCTCCTGGCTGTCCCTCCCGTGACAGGATGGAAGTGTGAGCAGCCAGGAACTCGCAGACTTTCTCCGCCGCCGCCGCGAGGACCTGCGACCAGAAGACGCGCCGGCCGAAGCGACGCTTTCATCAAGCCGGCGTGCCCGTCGCACACCCGGACTGCGCCGCGAAGAGGTAGCCGCGCTGGCGCAGGTGTCGGTGAGTTACTACGAACGACTGGAACAGGCACGGGCACCCCGGCCCTCACCGCAGGTGCTGTCTGCGCTGGCGACGGCTCTCCGGCTCACTGAAGCAGAGCGTGACCATCTGGCCCGCCTGGCCGGGCAAGTGCTGCCGGCAGCGAACGACGGCGCTCCAGAGCACGTACCCGAGGATGTCCAACAGCTACTCGGCAGACTTGACCGCATCCCTGCCTACATCGTCAACGACCGGCAGGACATCGTCGCCTGGAACGCAGCAGCCGCAGCTCTGATCACAGACTTCTCCCGTCTCTCACCTGACGAGCGCAACGTCACCCGCATGTCGACGAGATTCCGTGACACCCTCTGCACCGGCGCGCCCGGTTCGGAGTCCGATTTCTCTCAGCAGGCAGCCGCTCAATTGCGCGCAGCCAGCGTTCGGTACCCCACGGACAACGTGCTCGCAGGGCTGATCAACGAGTTCGCAACCCACGATCCGGATTTTGCGAGCATCTGGCGTAACCACGCTGTACGCCCCACCCCCAGCGTGCGAAAGAACCTGCACCACCCCACGCTGGGCGAGCTGGAAATCGACCGGCACACCCTCAGCCTGCCCGGCTCAGGTTTCTCCTTGGTGATGTACACGGCAGAAGTCGGCAGCCCCAGCGCCGCTGCGCTAATGAGACTTTGACCGCTGCCACTACGGAAGCCACCGCCTCCGGCGGCCGCGCCGGTCGGCCCGTGTGGCCCTCCTCGATCTCCCGCTGGAGGTCCCGAAGCATAAGGCAGCGGGCCACGAAGATGGTCTTCTGGGCGCGGTCGACCTCCAGCATCGCCGCGTAGGTGGGGTGGGAGGCGTTGCGGGTGAAGCGCCGCAGGATCGCCTCGGTGGCGGCCGTCCGGGTCCGGGTCGTGGTGCCGCCCTCGATCATCCGGTCGTACTGCTGGGCGATGAGTGCCCAGCGGATCGGGGACGGCCTTCAGGGTGCCGTGACCCGCTTCCATACAACGTAAGCAAGGCCCGTAATTGGGTGGCGCGGGTGGTGGGGGAGCCGCTACGGTGCGGGTGTTCGCAGAGCGGTGCCCCGGGTGGGGTGGCCGTGTCGGTCGTGTGTGTGACCTGGGAGGTGTGACCCGATGGCTGTTTCCGTGACGGGTGTTGCCCGTATTCAGCTGATCGTGCAGTTCACCTCTGTGGTCTCCGGCTGACCTTTTCTGCTGTTCGTCGCGCCTGTGGGGCGCGCGGGCCGGGGCCCTGTTCGAAGGGTTTCCCTTGTCTTTCTCTTTTCGTGATGCTTCCTCGCATGCTCTCGTGCCTTATGGCTGGGACGACGTGTGGGAGGCGGAGTTCGTGCCGTACGCCGAGCGTGGGCTGGTGCCCGGGCGGGTGGTGCGGGTGGACCGTGGACGGTGTGATGTGTTCACGGCTGAGGGTGTGGTGCGTGCCGACACCGAGTACGTCGTGCCGAAGGACCCGATGCGCGTGGTGTGCACCGGGGACTGGGCCGCGCTCGACCCGGCCGGCCATGACCCCCGTTTCGTGCGGGAACTGCTGCCCCGGCGCTCCCGGTTCGTCCGTTCCACGTCGTCGAAGCGGTCGGAGGGCCAGGTGTTGGCGGCGAACCTGGACCACGTGGCGGTGTGCGTCTCGCTCGCCCTCGAACTGGACCTGGGACGGCTGGAACGGTTCGTCTCGCTGGCCTGGGAGAGCGGCGCACAGCCGGTCGTGGTGCTCACCAAGGCCGACCTGGTGCCCGACACCACCCATCTGCTCGCCGACGCGGAAGCCGCCGCGCCCGGGGTGCGGGTGGTGGTGGCGAGCGCCGAGAGCGGTGAAGGGCTCGACGAGCTGGGCGAGTTGCTCGCCGGGGGCAGCACGGTGCTGCTCGGGCAGTCCGGCGCCGGCAAGTCGACGCTGACCAACGCCCTGGCCGGGGTGTCCGTCCAGGAGGTGCAGGCCACCCGGGACGCCGACGGCAAGGGCCGGCACACCACGACCACCCGGGACATGGTGCCGCTGCCGGACGGGGGAGTGCTCATCGACACCCCCGGGCTGCGCGGCGTCGGGCTGTGGGACGCCGAGACCGGACTCGGCCAGGTCTTCGCGGAGATCGAGCAACTGGCCGCGGACTGCCGCTTCCCGGACTGCTCGCACCAGGCCGAGCCAGGGTGCGCGGTGCTCGCCGCGCTGGACGACGGCACCCTGCCGCAGCGCCGCCTCGACAGCTACCGCAAGCTGCTGCGCGAGAACGCCTGGATCGCCTCCCGCACCGACCAGCGACTGCGCGCCGAACTGCGCCGTGAGTGGAAGCAGCGGTCGGCGGCCGGCCGGGAGATGTACGAGCGCAAGCGCGGCGGGGGCGGCGGCCACCGCCACGGCCAGGTCCGCTGACCGGCGGCCGGCTCAGCGCGGCCGGCTCAGCGCGGTCGGCCCTCCGCGCTCCTCATCCGGTGCCGCCACGACGTCCGTGGCGGCGCCGGACCCCGATCGGGCTTCCCTCGCTCCAGAAGGAACCGATGATCCCGGCGATGACGAGCGCCACGATCACGATTCCCAAGATGACGCTGTAGGCCATGCCATGACCTCCTCACATCCGCGCGGCCTTCACCGCACCGTCACTTTCGCTGCCTGATCGTGACCTTCCCGTTGCATGACGGTCTCAATCCACTTCTCAACATGGCTTCTCAGTAGACCTGTTGAGCGTTGGCGAAAATATGACGGTAGGTAAGTCGCGCGATGCGTAAACCGGATGAACGGTTGAAGTGCTGGTCGGCTTCCGCCCCGATCTCGGCGCCGCCCATCCGCCGCTCATCCCCGCCCATCCGCCGCTCATCCCCGCCCATCCGCCGCTCATCCCGCCCATCCCGCCCATCCCGCCGACCCTCACGCCGACGCGCGCACCACCAGCTGCGTCCGCGTCACGATCGACGACAGCGCGGGCCCGCCCGACTCGGCCGCGCCCGCCTCGATCCGGCGCAGCAGCAACCGCGCCATCATCCGGCCCATCTCCTCGATGTCCTGCCGGATCGTGGTCAGCGGCGGGTCGGTCCAGTCGGAGACCGACACGATGTCGTCGAAGCCGATCACCGCCACGTCCTCCGGCACCCGCCGTCCCCGCGTGCGCAGCAGCCGCAGCGCGCCCGAGGCCATCACGTCGGACGCCGCGAACACCCCGTCCAGGTCGGGGAAGTCGTCCAGCAGCCGGGCCATCGCCTGGGAACCGCCGTCGGGGGTGAAGTCGCCCTCGGCGATCAGCCGCGGGTCGATGTCCGGCAGCGCGTCGCGGAAGCCGTCCAGCCGGTCCACCGAAGCGGTCTGGTCCAGCGGGCCGGCGATGTGGCCGATCCGGCGGCGGCCCAGGTTCAGCAGGTGCTGGACCGCGTCGCGGGCGCCGCCGCGGTTGTCGCAGTCGACGTAGAGCGTCTCGCTGTCGGACCAGTCGGGGCGGCCGCCTATCACCGTCGGCACCCCGGCCCGGCGGGCGAGCGCGGGCAGCGTGTCGTCGTCGTGCAGCGAGAAGATCAGCGCGCCGTCCACGTGGCCGCCGCCCAGATAGCGGCCCACCCGCTCGTAGTCGCCGGCGCCCTCGGTGAGCAGCAGCACCAACTGGTTGTCGTGCGCGGTCAGTTCCTTGCTGATGCCGCGTACCTGCTGGGCGAAGAACGGGTCGGCGAAGAACCGCGTCTCCGGCTCGGCCACGACCACCGCGATGGCGTCGTTCCGCCGGGTCACCAGGGCGCGAGCGGCCTGGTTGGGCACGTAGCCCAGCTCGTCGACGGCCCGCCGGACCCGCTCGGCCAGCGGCGCGCGCACCCCCTCGCTGCCGTTGACCACGCGGGAAGCGGTCGCCCTGGACACCCCGGCCCGTGCGGCCACGGCCTCCAGCGTGGGGCGGGGCACGAAGCTCGGGTCGGACAACGGAGGGCTCCTTCGCACGCGGATAACGAAAATTTCCGGACCATTTCGATACGGACAGCGTATCGGGTCCGGCTGACCGCGTGAGAGCGCTCTCTCGGTGTGTCCCCAGGGTTGCGGGTGCCGACACCCGCACCGGTCCGCCCGGGCGCGCCGCCGCGTGGGCCGCCCCCGCGTGGGCGTGCGCGGGCGGCCCGGCGGGCGGACAGGTGGACGGGCGGATGGTGCGTACGTACGGACGGACGGTGCGTACGGTCCCGCGTCCGGTGAGCGGCGCCGGATCAGCGGCCGCTCGCCGAAGCCGCTCGCCGAAGCCGCTCGGCGTGATCCGGCGACTCCCAGGGCGAACGGGTCAGGCGGGTTCCTCGGCGGCGGCCTCTTCGGTGGAGTGGGAGTCAGTGAGGGTGAGGGCGCCGCCTGCCGCGACCAGGCCGACGACGACCGCCAGCACCGCGTAGGTGACCCGCTCGCCGTGGAAGAACGACGCCACCAGCGCCTTGCTCCAGGTCCCCGCGGGCAACTGCGTGGTGACCAGCGCGGCGATCAGGGTGCCGACCAGGGCGGTGCCGACGCTGGTTCCGACCTCCTGGGCGGTGTCGTTGAGCGCGGCGCCGATCGACGTGCGGTTGCTGGGCATCGCGTCGACGAGTGCGATGGCGCAGATCGTCATGACGGTGCGCAGTCCGATGGTCATCAGGACCATGCAGGCCGCGATGGCGCCGTACCCGTGGTCGACGCCCCAGGACAGGCCGGCCAGCGAGCCGGCCAGGCAGGCCGCGCCGACCAGGCAGGCGATCCGGTGGCCGAACCTTCCCGCCAGCCACTCGGACAGGGGAGTGGCGGCGATCATGGTCACGATCATCGGGAGGTTCGCCAGGCCGGCCCGGACGGGGCTCCACCCGTAGGCGTACTGGAAGTGGAGGATCAGCCCGAACATCACCGCGGCCATCGCGATGGCCGTGCCGATCTGCGCGATGGCGGCGCCGCGCACGGTGCCGTCGGAGAAGAGGCGCAGGTCCAGCATGGGCGAGGGGCTGCGGCGCTCGTGCCGTACGAACGCGACGCCCGCGGCGATGGCGCCGAGGACGGCGGTGAGCGTGACGGCGGAGTGCCAGCCGTGCTCGACGCCGCTGGTCAGCGAGTAGCAGGCGAGGCCGATGGTGGTGACGCTCAGCGCGGCGCCCGGCAGGTCGAGCCGGTCCTGGGTCAGGTCCTCCGGCCGGTCGGCCGGGACGCCGAGACGGACGCCGACGGCCGCGAACAGCGCGATCGGGGCGTTGACCACCAGGAGCCACTGCCACCGCACGTGGGCCAGGGCGGTGCCGCCCAGCAGGGGGCCGAGGACGAAGCCGGACATCCCGACGATGATCATCAGGGTCATCGCGCGCATCCGCAGCGCCTTGTCGTCGAACAGCCGGAAGACCAGCGAGTTGGTGATGGGGGCCATCGCGGCCGCGGCGATGCCGAGGCCGGCCCGCAGGGTGATGAGTTCCCCCGCGGTGGTGACCGCGACGACGCCGAGGCTCAGCAGGCCGAACACGGCCAGGCCGACCAGCAGCACGCGTCGGCGCCCGAGCCGGTCGGCCATCGATCCCGCCGTCAGCAGCAGGCCGCCGAAGGTCAGCGAGTACGCGCCGGTGACCCACTGCAGCGCGGTCGTGCTGCCGTCGAGGTCCCGGCCGATCGTGGGCAGCGCGATCGACAGCAGGGTGTTGTCGACCATCTCCACGAAGAAGGCCAGGCAGAGCGCGGCCAGGGGAATCCACGCCGCGCGCAGCGACGGATAGGTACGCGATGCGGCGGGCGCGGTGGAAGGGGCGGTCGTGGTCATGGCGGGCCTCCTTTCGGAACGTCGCCGAGTATCGAACGACGTTCGACCATAGAACGTGGTTCGATGAATGTGCAAGTTGTGAAAGGATGTGCACCATGACAGGCCCGCGACCACGACCCGCCGATCGTCCTTCCCGAGGGCGGCGACGTGCTTCGCACTCCATCGAGGCGGTTCTCACCGCGGCGGTGGCCCTGCTCGACGAGGCGGGCGAGCCGGCGCTGACCCTCCGCGCGCTCGCGGCCAGGCTCGGCACCGGCGTCGGCAGCATCTACTGGTACGTCTCCGGCAAGGACGACCTGCTCGAACGTGCCGTCGACCACGTGCTCAGCGGGGTGCTGACCGCCGTCGAGGGGCGGGCCGACAGCAGTGACCCGATCGACGACCTGCGCGTGATGGCCGTCATGCTGTTCGACGCGATCGTGGACCGGCCGTGGCTGGGCGTGCACTTCATGCGCGACATCGACGTCCAGGGCAACTCGTTGCGGCTCTACGAGAAGCTGGGGCAGCAGACGCTCCGGCTCGACCTCACGCCACGGCAGCGGTTCCACGCCGTGTCGGCGATCGTGGGCGTCGTGGTCTCCAACGCCGCCGACATGGGGCAGGAGCCGCCCGAGGAGGTGGTCGAGGGATTCGTGGACCGCGACGAGTTCCTCGGCCGCTACGCGACGACGTGGCGCGGGCTCGACGCCGGGGAGTACCCGTTCCTGCACGACATCGTCGACGAGTTCGACGGGCACGACGACAAGGAGCAGTTCCTCGCCGGCCTGGACCTGACGCTGGCGGGCATCCGCTTCCAGGCCGGAGCCTGACGCCGGGGCAGCCGTTCCCGACCCGCACCCCCGCACCCCCCGCACCCCCCGCACTCCCGCACGGCCCACACGGCCCGAACGGCCCCGAGTGGCAACGGCCTTTCTGCGCTTCGCCTAGGACCTTGGTCCGGGTTCTTTCAGCCGAGCGGCGGATGCCGGGGCGGGGGCGCGGCGGGAGGATGACCGTATGACGACCAGGACCGCACGGACCGAACTGAACGAAGCCGAGCTGGCGTATCTGCGCGGGCAGTTCCTCGCCAGGCTGGCCACCGTCGACGCGAAGGGGCGCCCGCAGGCGAACCCGGTGGGCTTCTTCCTGCGCGAGGACGGCGCGGTGGACATCGGCGGCTTCGCGATGGGTACCACCAAGAAGTGGCGCAATGTCGCCGTCAATCCGAACGTGTCCCTCGTGGTGGACGAGATGTCCCGCCCGGGCGACCCCCGTACCGCCCGCGGCGTCGAGATCCGCGGCACCGCCGAGCAGGTGGAGGGGCCGCACGAGTACGGCGAGCGGATGAGCCCGGAGCTGATCCGTATCCACCCGTACAAGATCATCAGCTGGGGCATCGAGGGCTCCGCGGTCTGACGCGCGGGCGGGACGCCGGCCGAGGGCGCCGGGCGCGGGACGATGCCGCCGGGCTCGGTCCGACGCTGGCGGCGCCGGCTACCCCGCGATGACCGCGCCCACCCACGCGCCCGCCACGATCAGGCACGCCATCAGCTCGACCAGGACGGACCCGCCGACCGTACGCATCACCCGGCGGGTCGCCGTCCAGGCGGCGCGGTGGCCGCCGAGCCGGACCCGCTCGTGGACGTACACGGTGCCGGCGAAGCCCAGCGGCGCGCCCACCACCGGGAGCACGAAGAACCCGGGGATCGCCACCCCGCTCGCCGTCATCACCGTGTGCCAGGTGACGCCGGAGTCGCGAATCCGCCGGGACGGCATCAGCCACAGCACCACCTGGGCGACCGCCAGCAACCCCGTCGCCCCGGCGAGTACGCCCCAGGTCAGGGTGGTGTGCTGCGAGGTGGCCCACCACAGCACGGCGCCCCAGCACAGCAGCGTCCCCGGTACCCCAGGTGCCGATACGCAGACGATGCCGAGCAACATCACCGCGCCGATCAGGCACAACTGTGCGGTCCCCATGAGAGCCACCCTGCCGGAATCCGGGCGCGTTCGCTGTCCGGCGACGCGCCCGACGCACCGGTGTTACCGGATCGCGTCCCCCGGCCGGGTGCGAGACCGGCCTGCCGCATGCCGCCAGGGAACCGTACGCCCGATGCGGGCCGCGGTGGGCCGGATTCGGACGGATCGCGCCCGGTGCACGCCTCGCGTACGCCCCCCCTGCGCGCCCCGCGTACGCTCCCGCGCGCCCCCGCGCACGGATCACGCCGGGCGGGCGGCCCCGGGTCAGGGCTCGTCGCGGGCGATCCAGCCGCGTTCGTAGGCGTGCCAGCCGAGCTGGAGGCGGGTGCTCACGCCGGCGATCTCCATCAGCCGCTTCACCCGGCGCTGCACCGTGCGCAGGCCGAGGTCGAGCTGTTTGGCGGTGGAGGTGTCGGTCAGGCCGGCCAGCAGCAGGGAAAGGATGCGCAGGTCGGTGTTGTCGGGCTGCGCGTTCCGCTGCTCGGCGAGTATGCCGCCCGGCTCCAGGCGCAGTGGCATGGCCTGCCGCCACACGCCCTCGAAGAGCTCCGTCAGCGCCTCCAGCAGGCCGCTGGCGTGCACCACCAGCGCGGCGGGCTCGGCGCGGCGGCCCAGCGGCACCATCGCCAGCGTCCGGTCGACCACCACGAGCTTGGTCGGCACCCGTTGCACCACCCGCACCTGCTCGTCGCGGTCGAGCGCGGCGGCCAGTTCGGTGAGCCCGCTGTGCCCGGTGACTGCTTCCCGCTCCAGCACCACGCGGTACGTCACCCCGCGCCGCGCCGCGTCGGCCTCCGCGTCGTTGTCCACGCCGTCGACCGCGACCGGACGGCCGCTGACCAGGGCGCACACCTCGCGCTCGGCGCCGAACTGGAGTTGGAGGAAGCGCTGGGCCACCGCACCCGCGCCGGTGACCACTTCGACGAGGTCGTGCACGGCGGGTTCTGCCGCCTCGGCCCTGAACTCGGCGGCGAGCACGGCCGCGGCCAACTCGGCCTGCTCCAGGGCGTGCCGCCGGCTGGTCAGCAGCGCGGACAGCGCGACCGCCGGCGGCGCGACCACCCAGCGGCCGGGCCGCGCGGAGGACTGGGCGACCAGGCCGTGCCCCTCCAGCCGGCGCAGCAGCCGGGCGGCGTCCTCCTCGGGCAGCGCCAACCGGTCGGCCAGCTGGCCGAGTTCGGCCGCGCCGAGCGCGACCAGAGCGCGGTAGGCCGATTCCTGTGCCTCGTCGAGGCCGATGGCGCCGAGCAACGAAGGCCCCTCCTCGGGATGGGCGGCTGTGCGACACCGACGGCGACGGCGGCATGGCGGGAATGAGCCGCGGCGGTTTCCCGCCGTGGACATCCTCCCCTCCTTCGGGTGCCCTCTGCCACTGTGATCCACATCGCAGCCGGTGTCATACCCGGGGAGCACGTGCGAACCGCGCGCGCCGGGCCGGCCCTGGCCGTGGGGGCTGGGCCGACCCGGCGTTTCGCGTTTCCCGGTCCGCTCGGCGGTGGACAATAAGGGCATGAGCCAGCAGGGCGACGCACGCGGCAGCCAAGAGGACGACTGGTGGCGGCAGTTGTACGACGAGGAGGTCGCCGCCGGAGCTTCGGGCGCCGGGAACGACTCCCTCGACGCGCACTTCGACTCGGCGCTGAACGCGATGACGCCGCCGCCCCCGCCCCGGACCGAGACGCTGCGGCTGCGGCGGCCCACCCCGCCGCCCCCTCCGCCGTCATGGCAGCGGCCGAGCCGTCCGGCGCCCCCGCCGCCACCACCGCCGCGCCAGGAGGAGCGCACGGCTCCTCCGCCGCCGTCGTGGGACCCGTGGGCGGCCGCACCGACCTTCGCGGAGCCGGCACCGATGCCGGTACAGCGGCAGCCCGAGCGGGAGTTGGCGCCGGAGCCTTTCGCGGAGCCGGCCGCGGAGCCGGCGACGGCGCCGGAACGGGAGCCCGTCCGGGAGCCCTTCGCCGCGGAACCGGTGTCCGCCCGGTCCGAGCCACCCGCGCCGCCGGTGCCGCCGGCCGAGGAGGCGCGGACCGAGCCCGGGCCGGAACCGGAACCGCCGTCAGATCCGGAACCGGCGTCAGAACCGGTGCGCGACGCGGTGCGCGAGGCCGAGCCGCGACCCGCGGTCGAACCGGAGCCCGCGGTCGAACCCGAGCCCGAGCCTGACCTCGCCGCGGAACCGGTGGCGGAACCCGAGGCCGTGCCGGACCCGCGCATGGGCAGCGCGTACGCACCCGCGCCGCGCGTACCCGAGGCCGTACGGGCACCGGCGCCCCTGCCCGCACAGGAGCCGGACGTCCAGGCGGGACCCGAGGCCGCGTACGAACCCGCGCCGGAGCCGGAGTGGCCCGAGCCCGTCGTCGAGCCCGCACCCGCTGCCGTCGCCGACCCCGAACCCGAACCCGAACCCGAGGATGAACCCGCCGCCGTAGCCGAACCGGAGGCCGCGCCCGCGCCGGACCCGCGTGCCGCGGAGACGTACGCTCCGCCGCCCGCCAAGCCCTGGGACGCGTGGGCCACTCCGCGCAGCGCGGCTCCGCCGCTGTCCAGCCCGGCCGCGCCGACGGCCCCGCCCGCGGCCGAGGGCTGGTCGGCGCGGCTCTCGCAACGACCGCCGCAGCCGACCGAGCAGGAGGCGTCGGCGGCTCCAGAGACGCCCCCCGAGTCACCCGGGCGCCCCGAGAGCGCCGGGGCGCCCGAGGCCCAAGCACCCCCGCGAGCGGCGGCCTCCCCGTACACGGACCTGGTCGAGGACCCGGCCGCGGAGTCGGTCCCGCTTCCGGCTCCGGCTCCGACCTCGGAAGCGCCGCCGCCCGCGTCCCCCGCGCCCGCCCGCCCGCAGCCGTCGGATTCCCCGTATACGGACCTGGTCGAGGACCCGGCCGCCGAGCCGGCCCCGCTCCCGGCTCCGGCTCCGACCCCGGAAGCGCCGCCGCCCGCGTACGCGGAGCCGGTCGACGAGGCGCGCCTGCCTGCGCCGCCGGCCTCTGCCCCGGCCCCACCCATGGTGCAGCCGCCCGGCGAGACGGTGTTCGCCGAGGGCGAGGTGCGGTGGGCGCCGGAGTTGCCACCCGGGTGGGTGCCCGCGGCCGGGGTGACGCGGGTGGTGGACGACGCCGGCACGGAGGTGGGTGTGGTGGGCGGCGGCCCGCCGACGTACGGCCCCGAGCCGACCGCGTGGCCGGAGGCGGACCCCGAGGGGCTGGACGCGCTGGTCCCCGACACCGTGCTGGACGGGGCGGAGTACGGCGTGATGACGCTGCGGACCGCGGCGGTGCGCGGCGACTCGGCCCGTTACCGCGGCCAGCCGCGCCGGGACGCGGTGCTGACCGCGCGGTTCGGCACGGGCGACGAGGCGCTGCTGCTGGTGGCGATGGCGAGCGGGGCGCGGGCGGCCGACGACGCGCACCGTGCCGCGCAGGACGCGGTGCGGTGGATCGCGGGCGCGGTGGGCCGCAGCCGGGCCCGGCTCGCCGACGACCTGCGGGCCGCCCGCCGGGGCTCCCTGAAGTCGGGGCTGCACCGGCTGACCGACCGCTGCTACGGACGGCTGCGGGCCCGGGGCGAGGACCTGGGCCTGGCGGAGGGCTCGTACACCGCGTCGGTGCGCTGCCTGCTGCTGCCGGCCGACCCCGCGTGCCGTATCCGGCTGTTCTTCGGGGTGGGGGAGGGCGGCCTGTTCCGCATCCGGGACGGCGGCTGGCAGGACCTCGACGTCGCGCCGGACGAGGCGTCCGAGCCGTTCCGGTTCCGGGCCACCGTCGCCCAGCCGGGTGACGCGCTGCTGATGTGCAGCGCCGGCCTGGCCGAGCCGCTGCGCGGCGAGCCGGAACTCGCCGCCCACCTGGCCGGGCGCTGGGGCCAGGGCCGCGCGCCGGGCCTGGCGGCGTACCTGGCGGACTCCCAGACCCGGGTGAAGGGCTACGCCGACGACCGCACGGTGGTGACCGTCTGGGATGCGTGATCGCCCCATCCATGGGGAGATGGTCACCATGGCGAAGCAGACGGTGGCCGAGCAGTTCGTCGACGTCCTGGCGCGAGCGGGGGTGCGACGTCTTTACGGGGTGGTCGGCGACAGCCTCAACCCGGTGGTGGACGCGGTGCGCCGCAGCCGCGCCCTGGAATGGGTGCATGTGCGGCACGAGGAGACCGCGGCGTTCGCGGCCGGCGCCGAGGCCCAGCTCACCGGGCGGCTGGCCGCGTGCGCGGGCTCCTGCGGCCCGGGCAACCTGCACCTGATCAACGGGCTGTACGACGCGCACCGCTCGATGGCGCCGGTGCTGGCGCTCGCCTCGCACATCCCGAGCAGCGAGATCGGCACCACGTACTTCCAGGAGACCCATCCCGACCGGATCTTCCAGGAATGCAGCCACTACAGCGAACTGGTCTCCAACGCCGCCCAGATGCCCCGGGTGTTGCAGACCGCGATCCAGCACGCGGTCGGCCAGGGCGGGGTGTCGGTGATCAGCCTGCCCGGCGACATCGCGGCCCAGCAGGCACCGCAGCGCACCGAGGAGCACGCGCTGGTCACGCGGCGCCCCGCGATCCGCCCGGGCGACACCGAGATCGACGAACTGGCCCGGCTGGTGGACCGCGCCCAGCGGGTCACGCTCTTCTGCGGCAGCGGCACCGCGGGCGCCCACGACGAGGTGATGGACTTCGCGCGGAAGGTCAAGTCCCCGGTCGGGCACGCGCTGCGCGGCAAGGAGTGGATTCAGTACGACAACCCGTACGACGTCGGCATGAGCGGGCTGCTCGGCTACGGTGCGGCCTACGAGGCCATGCACGAGTGCGACCTGCTGATCCTGCTGGGCACGGACTTCCCGTACAACGCCTTCCTGCCGGACGACGTGACGATCGTGCAGGTCGACGTGCGTCCCGAACACCTGGGGCGGCGATCGAAGTTGGACCTCGCGGTGTGGGGGGACGCCGGTGAGACGCTGCGCTGCCTGACGCCGAAGGTGCGCGAGAAGAAGGACCGCGCCTTCCTGGACCGGATGCTGAAGAAGCACAGCGACGCGCTGGAGGGCGTCGTGAAGGCGTACACCCGCAAGGTGGACAAGCACGTGCCGATCCACCCGGAGTACGTCGCGTCGGTGCTGGACGAAGTGGCCGCCGACGACGCGGTGTTCACCGTCGACACCGGGATGTGCAACGTCTGGGCGGCTCGCTACCTGACGCCCAACGGCCGGCGGCGGGTGATCGGTTCGTTCTCGCACGGGTCGATGGCGAACGCGCTGCCGCAGGCGATCGGCGCGCAGTTCCTGGACCTGAAGCGGCAGGTCGTGTCGATGTCCGGCGACGGCGGCTTCAGCATGCTGATGGGCGACTTCCTCACCCTGGTGCAGTACGACCTGCCGGTGAAGGTGGTGCTGTTCAACAACTCCTCCCTCGGCATGGTGGAGTTGGAGATGATGGTGGAGGGGCTGCCGGCGTACGGCACCACCAACCACAACCCGGACTTCGCGGCCATCGCGCGGGCCTCCGGCGCCTACGGGGTGCGGGTCGAGAAGCCGAAGGACCTGCGCGGCGCGCTCAAGGACGCCTTCCGGCACAAGGGGCCCGCGCTGGTGGACGTGGTGACCGATCCGCACGCGCTGTCCATCCCGCCGAAGATCACCGGTGAGCAGATCGGTGGGTTTGCGCTGTCGATGGGCCGGACCGTGCTGGACGGCGGCGTCGGCAAGATGGTCCAGCTCGCCCGCTCCAACCTGCGCAACGTGCCTCGCCCGTAAGGGAGTTGACGGGTGCGTCAGCCAGGCCGGCGGTGCCTTTCGGTGATGTCGGCGGCGCCGGTCTGCCGTATCGCCGGGGACCTGTCAATCCATCGGATGAGTGGACGCATCCGTGGTGGGCATGCCTATCGGGAGGGGAACAAGGATCGGTTGGAACGGGGGAAGCAGGACGAATATCACGGGGTACCGGTTGCGGCGCGCGGTACGGCGGGCGGATCTGCCCGCCGTGGCCGAAACTCGCAGGGTCCTTCGGGACAACCTGCGGGAGTGGGGCGTGGCCGCACTGGTGGACACAACGGAACTACTGGCCACCGAACTTCTCACCAACGCACTCCAGCACACCTGCGGGGGCGCCGTGTTGACCGCGACGCTCTCACCGGAAGGGTTCCGGGCCGGGGAGCCGGGGCAGCGGCTGCGGATCGAGGTCCGCGACACCGTCGCCCGCCTGCCCCGCCCGCGTCCTCAGCGGTGGGAGCCCGATCCGTCCGGGGACTACGGCACTTCGGGCCGCGGCCTGCTGCTCGTCGACGCGCTCGCCGACGACTGGGGGGTGCGGCCGTGCGCGGCCGGCGGGAAGGAGGTCTGGTTCGAACTGAACGCGGAAGCGCTGAACACCGAAGCATTGAACGCGGAAGCGCTGAACTCCGAAGCATTGAACGGGGAAGCGCTGAACTCCGAAGCGCTGAACGGGAAAGCACTGAACGCGCTGGACGCGGAAACGGCGTGACCCCGGGTGGACCTGTGTCCACCCGGCAGCCACGCCGCCCGTGTACCGCTACTTCACTTGCTCAGCCGAACTGACGCTCCAGGTCCTGGAGTTTGCGCTCCAGGGAGTCCAGCCGGGGAAGCGTCAGCGTGTCGTCCTCGGCGATCAGGTCGATCGTCTTGGGGCCCGACGCTGACGCGGACGGCTCGGACTGCGAAGCGAACGGCTCCGACGCGGAGTTGGCGGCCGGTGCCTCCTCGCGTACCGGCTGGAGTGCCGGACGCGCCCGCACCGGCAGTTCACCGGACGGCAGTTCGGCCGAAGGGGATATGGCAGGCTCCGAAGCGGTCTGGCCGTTGCCCGTCGCACTCGCGGCGGGCAGTTCGACCTGGCGACCGCCCCGGCCACCTCGCGGCCACGGCCGCCCCTGTCGGGTGATTGCCTTTATCTTCGCCCGCTCCATCCGGTCGTGGTCGCGGCGCCGCAACTCGTTCTGCTCGCGCTGCCGCTTGTCCTCGCGGACCTCCTCGACCGCCTCGTCCAGCGAGCGCACGCCCTCCAGCAGCATCAGCGACCAGGCGCCGTACGTCTCCCGCGGGGCGCGCAGCCACCGCACCATCCGGATCTGCGGCAACGGCCGCGGCACCAGGCCCTGTTCGCGCAGTGCCGCCCGGCGGGTCTGCTTCAGCGCGCGGTCGAAGAGCACCGCGGCCGACAGCGACATGCCGGCGAAGAACTGCGGCGCGCCCGCGTGATCCACCCCGCGCGGCGCGTGCACCCAGTTGAACCAGGCCGCGGCGCCGGCGAACATCCACACCAGCATGCGCGAGCCGAGGGCGGCGTCGCCGTGGCTGGCCTCGCGGACCGCCAGCACGGAGCAGAACATCGCCGCCCCGTCCAGGCCGAACGGCACCAGGTACTCCCAGCCGTTGTCCAGGCCGAGGTTCTCCCGCCCGAAGCCGACCAGGCCGTGGAACGACAGTGCGGCGGCCACGGCGGCACAGCAGAACAGCAGCACGTACGAGGCGCTGCCGTACACCGCTTCCTTGCGGCGGCGGCGTTCCTCGCTGCGCTCCCATGAATCGCCCTGGGTGGCGCTGTCACCGGACGTGCGGCGGTTGCGGAAGACGAAGACGCAAGCCGCGAGGACGACCAGGCCGATGACGGCCGAGATCATCCAGTCCAGCGATATGTCGGTGATTCTCATATGCGATTCCTCGTGTCGCTTCCGTCGCGCTCGGGCCGTGGGGACTGCTTACGACCGACATCATCGTGCAGAGCGCGGATGGGTGCAGACGTTACGGCACAAGAGCACGCGTATGGTTCCCGGGTGCTCGAACTCGCGTGCCAGAACGGCTTAGTTGAGCGAGATCGTAGCGTGGACGGTCAGGCCGCGGACGCACGGCGGTCGATCCGGGCCGGTGCGCGCAGCCGCGGACAGGTGGTGCAGGTGTCCGTGGGGCTGATGGTGTAGTAAAGGCAGCAGGTGAGCCGGGTGCGCGACGCCGCTGCGCACTGCGTCCCGGCTGACGGTCCGTCAATCCGCGTACCCGGACGGAACCCCGCGGAGCCCGGAAAAGGGTGGGTGCCGCCCGGCAGCAGCGCGGCCAGTTCGGCCACCGCGCGCTCCTCCTGGTCGAACAACCGGCCGACGTACCAGAGCCCTTCGGTGATCTCGTCGGTGACCATGCCCCACAGCGCGTGTCGGCCGCGTCGCAGCAGCGGGCCGAAGCCCGCGAGGACCGGCGCGACATGGTCGGCGATCGCCGCCCGCAGCTCGTCGCGCAGCGCGGCCGGGTGCGGCGCCGTCCGCGCGCCGGGCAGCGTCGCGGCCGGGTCGTCCGGCAGGCAGCTGAACGACCGGGTGCGCACCGTGACCCGGCCGGTGGCGGGGTGGAACGCCACGTCGCCGACCGGCAGCCGCGGCACCCTGCCGTGCAGGAACCACGGCACCGTGAACAGCAGGCACGCCGGCCACAGGTAACGGTGGAGCGCGAGGGTCGCCACGACGTCCGGGCGCGGCGGGCGCTCGCGCTTCCGGGCCGACTCGGCCGTGGCGTTCGTCACGAACGCGTCCAGCGCGGCGCCGCCCGCGGCGAGCTCGCCCGCGCCGATCCAGCCCGCGCCGGAGGGCGGCGGGGCGGCGGTGATCCGCAGTTGCGGGAAGACCGCGGACAGCCGGGCATAGGAGGCGCTGGTCGCAGGCATGGTAAGGCTTACCTTAGCGACCTGGGTGAGGGATTGCGCCAGCGGCCGTACGCCGGACGGGTGAGTGTGCCGGAGCGCGGTACGGGAGCGGGTGGCGCCGCGGGTGGCGGTCGCGCGCCGGCCGCCCGGGCGTGGCGTGCGGGGCGTGGCGTATGGCGTGCGGGGTGTGGGGCCTCGGGGTCGATGAGGGGCCGTGCGGCGGGTGGACGGGCGGCCCGGGGGATCGGGGGGATCGGGGGACCGGCGGGCCGGATGGTCGTACGGTCCGATGATCGGACGTAAGGTCGGACGGATTTCCTGGACAGATTCCCGGACAGCGGTGGAGAGGGGCGGGACCCGGTGGAGCGAGCCGCGCCCATAGTGCCGCCCGCGCGGGTGCCCGAGCGGCTGTCCGTACGCGACCAGGTGCTCGACGCGCTGCGCGCCGCGATCGTCTCCGGGCGGCTCGCACCTGGCTCCGTGCACTCCGCTCCCGAGCTGGCCGAGCGGTACCGCGTCTCCGCGACCCCGGTCCGCGAGGCGATGCAGCTGCTCGCCCGCGAGGGCGCCGTCGAGGTGCTGCCCAACCGCGGCTTCCGCGTCGCCGAGCACACCGCGCGCGACCTCGCCGAGCTGGCGGAGGTGCGGGCGCTGCTCGAAGGGCCCGTGGTGCTCGGGCTCACCCGCACGGTGCCGGTCGCCCGCTGGGAGCGGTTGCGGCCGCTCGCGGACGAGGCGGTCGTGCTGGCGGTCCGCGGCGACCTCGGGGGGTACGCCGAGGCCGACCGCGCGTTCCACCGGGCCGTGTTGCAGCTGTCCGGCAACCTGCACCTGGTCGCTGTCGCGGACGAGGTGCACCGGCGTACGCAGTGGCCCGCCGCCTTGCCGCAGCGGAAGGGGGGTGGCGTGCGGGATCGGGATCGGCTGGTCGCCGACGCCACGGAGCACTGCGTGCTGCTCGATGCGGTCGCCTCCGGCGAGGAGGGGGCTGTGGCGGATGCGGTGCGGCGGCACTTCGGTGGGGGTGCGGTGGGGGAGGGCGTTCACGGCTGAGGGTGCGGTGGGGGAGGGCGTTCACGGCTGAGGGTGCGGCCGGCAGTGGCCCCGGGGTCTCGCCGCGGGAGTGGGTCCGGCGCGCCCGGTGCGCCACCGATGTGGCTGGTCGCGCGGTTCCTCCCCCTGGCTTCGCCGGGAAGTGCCCCCAGCGCCCCTTGGCGGTCGCCCTCTTCCGCGACGGCGTCCCCGTCGCTGTTGACGGGTGGGCCTCCTCCGTCACGGCACCCGGGGTGGGGGAACCGGCCATTGTGGCTGAAGGGGTTGGGGAGGTATTCGGCCGTTCGGCGGGGCCGGGGGGAGGCCGTGCGGCGGGGGCGCGTACACCCGTTGGCGGGGCGGCGGGTGTATACGAACGGGTTCGCGGAACTGCTTCCTCCACTTTTTCGGCCCGCTTACCCCAACGCCTCGCAAAGTCGTACCCAGACCCTTGACGGAGGGTCATCAGTGCGCACGCGACGGGGCATTTATGCAGGCCACTCATATGATGACCGAAAGTTGCTTACTACATACACCGGTCTTCCGGCTGCCGTTGACGGGCGGACCGCGGCGGATCGACCATCCGTTTAGGTGCTCAATACACATGATTCGTGTTGCGGACACGTTGCGTGTGACCGAGTGGACGGAGAAGTCGCATGTGCGGAATCACCGGATGGATCTCCTACCAGCGCGACCTGGCCGCGCAGCGGCCGATGGTCGACGCGATGACCGAGACGATGTCCTGCCGGGGGCCCGACGACCGGGGCACGTGGATCAGCGGACCGGCCGCGCTCGGCCACCGCCGGCTCGCCATCATCGACCTGCCCGGCGGCCGCCAGCCGATGAGCGTCGACGCGCCCGGCGGCACGGTCGCCATGGTCTACTCCGGCGAGGCCTACAACTTCACCGAACTGCGCGTCGAACTGGCCGGCCGCGGCCACCGGTTCAGCACCGACTCGGACACCGAGGTGGTGCTGCACGGCTACCTGGAGTGGGGCGCGGCGGTCGCCGAGCGGCTCAACGGGATGTACGCCTTCGCGATCTGGGACGACCGCGAGAAGAAGCTCGTGATGATCCGGGACCGGATGGGCATCAAGCCCTTCTACTACTACCCGACCGCCGACGGCGTGCTGTTCGGCTCCGAGCCCAAGGCGATCCTGGCCAACCCGCTCGCCGAGCGGACGGTGACCCTCGACGGCCTGCGCGAACTGCTCGTGATGGTCAAGACCCCGGGGCACGGGTTCTGGGACGGCATGCGCGAGGTGGAGCCCGGCACCGTGGTGACCGTGGACAGCAACGGCATCCGCACCCACACGTACTGGTCGCTGGAGACCCGGCCGCACACCGACGACAAGCAGGCGACGATCGGGCACGTGCGCACCCTGCTCGACGACATCGTGCGGCGGCAGCTCGTCGCCGACGTCCCGCGCTGCACGCTGCTCTCCGGCGGCCTGGACTCCTCCGCGATGACCGCGCTGGCCGCGCAGCAGCTCGGCCGGACCGGCGAGACCGTACGGAGCTTCGCGGTCGACTTCGTCGGCCAGACCGAGAACTTCGTCGCCGACGAGCTGCGCGGCACCCCCGACACCCCCTTCGTGCACGACGTGGCCCGCACCTCGGGCACCGAGCACCAGGACATCGTCCTGGACTCCGACCAGCTCGCCGACCCCGCCGTACGCTCCAAGGTGATCGCGGCCAGGGACCTTCCCGCGGGCTTCGGCGACATGGACGCGTCGCTCTACCTGCTCTTCAAGGCGATCCGCGCGCACTCGACGGTGGCGCTGTCGGGGGAGTCCGCCGACGAGGTCTTCGGCGGCTACCTCCAGTTCTTCGATCCCGAGGCCCGCAAGGGCAAGACCTTCCCCTGGCTGTCGAGCTTCGCCAAGCACTTCGGGGACGAGGGGAGCATCCTCACCGAGGAGTTCAGCCACGGCCTGGACCTGGACGGCTACGTGCGCGACTCCTACGCCACGGCCTCCGCCGAGGTCCAACGGCTCGCGGGCGAGAGCGACCTGGAGTTCCGGATGCGGACCATCTCGTATCTGCACCTGACCCGGTTCGTGCGCGTGCTGCTCGACCGCAAGGACCGCGCCAGCATGGCGGTCGGCCTGGAGGTGCGGGTGCCGTTCTGCGACCACCGCCTGGTGGAGTACGTCTACAACGCGCCCTGGGCGCTGAAGTCCTTCGACGGCCGCGAGAAGAGCCTGCTGCGCGAGGCGACCGCCGACGTGCTGCCGCAGTCCGTCTACGACCGGGTCAAGAGCCCCTACCCCTCCACCCAGGACCCGGCCTACGCCGTCGCCCTCCAGAAGAACGTCAAGGAAGTCCTCGCCCAGCCCGCCCACCCGGTGTTCGACCTCGTCAGCCGCAGCGCGCTGGAGCGGTTGGTGCGCATCGACACCCCGCAGATCATGCAGGCGTCGCGCCGCGGCCTGGAGCGCACCCTCGACCTCGCACTGTGGATCGACATGTACCGCCCGACCCTGAAACTGTCCTGACCCGAAAGCGTTGGCGCCCCGCCGGACCGGCGGGGCGCCGCCGTGCGCGGGAGCGGTGCGTACGCCTGACCGTGCTCACGGTTTTATGCAACATCGGCCGGGTTCGCGCCCCGGCTGATCATCGGTGACGGGCTGCGCGGCGACCCGGACGGGGGCCGGTACGACCGGCTGATCGCCACGTGCGCGGTCCGGTACATCCCGCTGCCCTGGCTGCACCAGGTGCGGCCAGGGGGAAAGATCCTGGTGCTGCTGGACGTGACCGGTCCCGGGGAGGCCACGGGCCGGTTCCTCCCCGGTCGCACCAGCTTCGTGATCGCCCGGCCGCACGACCGTCCGCCCCGTCCGGCCCTGGCCCTGCTGCCCGGGGACGAGCGGCCGAGTCGGATCGCGCTGGGCGGGCGTCCCGCTCGCGGTGGGGGTCACGCCGCGCAGAACTCGTTGCCCTCCGGGTCCCGCATGACCCACCAGTGGCCGGCGGGTCCCCGGTCGACCTCGTGGACGCGGGTCGCTCCCAGTCCTTCCAGCCGGGCCACCAGCTCGGTCAGGCCGCCGGGTCCGCCGTGCACGTCGAGGTGCAGGCGGTTCTTGCCCGACTTGGGCTCGGGTACGTCCTGGAAGAGCACCCGCCGGCCCCGGCCGACGCCGCTGGTCTGGTCGAACGGGTCGTCGGGGTGGCGGATCGCGGCATGGCCGCGGAAGTTCCTGCGGCCGCGGTGCTCGGTGACCGCGTCCTCGCCGATGTGGCCGGCGGCCAGCAGTTGCGTGATGAGGGCGCTGGGGTCCTCCACCTCGTACTCCAGGGCGGCGGCCCAGAAGTCCGCGAGGGCGGCCGCGTTCGCGCTGTCGATGACCAACTTCCAGTGCAGTGCCATGTAACCATTTATATTGGTTACATGGAATCCTCGGCAACCAAGGGGCTGACACTGCGCTCCCACACAGGTGTCGCCTACCGGTTCGACCCCGGCGCGCTGTGCCTGGAGCTGCTGACCACCGGCGGTCCGGGCCCCTACCGCCGCTACGAGGTGCTGCGCGAACCCGCCGACCTGGCCGCCTGGGCCGAGCGCTCACGGCTGACCCCGACCCCCGTGCTGGAGATCTCCGCGGCGGAGGTGGCCGGCGTACGGGATCTGCGCGACGCGCTGTTCCGTGCGGTCCTCGCCCACCTGGAGGGGGAGCTCCTCCCGCCCGGCGACCTCGCGGTCATCAACGCCGCCGCGGCCCTTCCGCCCCTGGCGCCCGCCATCACCCCGGCCGGCGCGCAGTGTTGGGCCGGAAACCCGGGCGGCACCCACCTCGCGGCCACCGTCGCCAGGGACGCGGTGGCGCTGCTGACCGGGCCCTTCGCCGACCGCATACGCACCTGCGCCGCCGAGGACTGCCATCTCGTCTACGTCGACACCTCCCGCCCGGGCCGCCGCCGCTGGTGCTCGATGGAGCACTGCGGCAACCGCCACAAGGTCAGGGCGCTGCGCCTGCGCCACTCCGAGGAAGGATGACCCCGTGCCCACAGGACTCACCAAGGACGCCGGCTGGCAGATCGGCGTGTCCCGCACGCTGCCCCACCCCCCGTCCGTCGTCTGGGACTTCGTCAGCGGCGCCGAAGGGCTCGCCCTCTGGCTCGGGCCCGGCGCGGCCCTCACCCCGGAGCGCGGCGCCGCCTACCGGACGGCGGCCGGCGTCACGGGCGAGGTACGCGGCTACCGTCCGCTGGACCGCATCCGCGTCACCCACGGCACCACCACCGTCCAGGTCGCCCTCCGCCCCACCGCCGACGGGGACCGGACGGCGCTGCGCTTCCACCAGGAGCACCTGGCGAGCGCCGAGGAGCGCGAACGGCGGCGCGCGCACTGGAACCGCGTCATGGACGAGGTCGCCGCCGCCCTCGACCGGCGCTGACCGCGGGGTGGTGGGGGAGTGGCGCAGGTCACGGGAACGGCTTGCGGTCCGCGGAGAGGTAACG